>NZ_JBJMBF010000005.1:0-273409 GCF_046640325.1 Loktanella agnita
ATCTGCGCCAAGCATAGGGAATCACATCATACGTGATCTGGGAATCCTGAATCTGAAAGCCCGCGACACGCTCTAGTCCGTCTTTTCTCCAAACACGGATTGAAACTTTTCCCAAGCCTCCTCGTCGATTGATCGCTCTTCGTGAATGCCAAGAGCACGACCATGCTTTAAAATTTCATCTCTCTGCGATCGGCTAAATTCAACTTCATGCTCCAAATACCAAAGAAATGCACCTTCAAATGCTATCTCTAGCTCTCCAAGGGTTATGTATTCGTGAAGCGCCTCTTGAAGGCCCTGATCACTGATAGGCTTCATATCTAGAATCATATTCAGGAAAGATTCTGCACGATAATATGTCTGATCTACCATACCGGATATGCCGACGATATGGTTCCAGGATATTTAGAATTGGCTGGGAAGTCATCGACCACGATATTTACTCCATCTCGGTTCCCGTGATAAACATTTTGCGCCCATGTACCTGTCGTAACAGAGGTTGGATTGTCCTTCACGTCCTGAACGTTGTGAATGATACGATCATCACTCCAAGACTTCGGGAACTGCGTTTTATCTGGATATTTGTGCCTACCATTCTAAGAATGTCTATTCAAAATATGGACATCTCGGTGATTTTCCAAAGACTTAGGGTTAGTGATAGGCGAATGCGTCGGTGCTTGCGTGAACCTGCCCTGGTCATCTCGCCAGCGCTTCGCATTCGGATCGTAGCGTGGGCACCCCGCGAGACCGAGAGGATCAATCCAATCGTTGGGATTAGTCACATAGCCATGTGGTCGTGTCCCGCCAGCCAAACCTAGCGGGTCGCTCGACAGGTATTACCCCGCTTCTGCATCGTAGTACCGGAACCGGTTGTAGTGCAGCCCGCTTTCTTCGTCGGCCCATTGACCCTGAAAGCGGATCTGATAGGTCACATCTTCGCCATTGGCGACCTCCAACCGCCAGATGTCGATCTTTTCTTCGTTGCCTCAGAGCCCGAACTTTGCCCGCCAGGCTTTTCGTTTGCCGTCTTCTGACACGAGTTCGTGGAGCGTGCCGATGTGGTCGGTCACTACATAATAGAGCTCATCCCCAGCGAGCTTTGCCATGGGCCGGAAGGTACCCTCCTCATAGACCCAAGCCGCTGTTCCGTCTGCATAAATCGGGGCGTCAGAGACAATCTGGTCGCCGTCCCATTGATAGACCGGGATGTCGTTGACTGAGTATTACAGGACATCAGAGACTAGCCCTCTCACCCATAAATATGGCAGATAGCTATGGCAAGCGGCGCACGCTTCGCTTGTTCTGAACTTGCCAAGAAATCAGCTTTCCCGCATTTCCCAACCAAGCATTTACTTCATCAAGTCGCTGCTGGGGTACTTCCCACAGAAAGTGCCCATTAGGCCAAGCGGTCAGTGCGCCAAGATCAGAGGTATTCTCGACCCCGTCTTTCAATGTCTTTCCTTCGATGACCATCTGACATTGCGTTTCATTCAAAATGTTGATTGGATAGACCATTCTTAGCTTCGCTGTCAGATAGCTCTCCTTGCCATCAAAGCGGCCTGGCTGTTCTTGTGTGAATTTGAAGACGTTTTCGTTCGGCAGGACCCCAACCGATCCTTCGCCTGCACAGTAACTTGTGGCAAGAGAAGCAGATTTGATATCGAAACCGATTGCGTACCGATATGGTACCATCTGACTTATCTCAAAAAAGAAGTCTTTCAGTTGCAGCGCATTATCAGAGATACTTCCTGGAACATTACCGCCGATATGCGGGAACGAGCCATACGCATAGCTGGAGTGATAGAACATAGCGCGCCAAGGTTTTTCGGAAGTAGCCGTGTCGTAAATGTAAAAGCTTTCGTGGCTGTCGATGGACAACCGGTTTCTTATCTCGTCAAGCGTAGCTTCAACTAGATGAAGGGTCTCTCCATCTGCATCCGGCTTAGTTTCTTCGTATCTTGTGACCTCCGATATACTAAGCGAAAAAAGCTCAAATAGTCTTTCTCCCGCCGTTAAGGCCTTTTCGCCCGCATCAGTTGCGATGCCATAAATTACCACACCTATCATCAGATACCTGCAATCAGATTATCTAACTGGCTTATAATAGTTGATGCACTGTATGGATGATCAATAACAACGACCTGTCCCTGCTGGCTTGCCGGCAATTTGTTCATTGCATTCCTGTTCCGCGACATCAGATTTGGATAGCGGCTTCCCATATCGGTCTTTGAAGCAAGTTCAATTGAATGTACACGACCATTGCTGTCAATCGCCATGACATCGGGCCGCCTCCGTGATTGCCCTGCACCCGAGTTGTACTGCCAGTTCATGTGAATCTCTCGGAACTTGCCACTCATAGCCAGCTTGTTTGCAATGACTTCTGAGAATTGGTCATGACCCGGTGTTCCATCCCTCTGGCCTTTGCCATAGATAGGCGTGTCGTTGACGACCCTCACGGGGCAGCTGGCCAAACCAAATGGATCAATCCAGTTATTGGGGTCATCAACATAGTTGTGTGGTGTGATCCCACCTCGCAGCCCAATTGGATCGTATGACAAATACTGCGCCGCTTCAGCAACATAGTAGCGATACCTATTATAAAGCAGCCCGGACTCTTCATCTTCCCACTGACCCTGAAATCTTATCGAGCAAGTCGCGCCATCTTCGCCCGCTGTCTCAGAGCGCCCGATGTCGACTTTCTCCGCGTTCCCCCAGAGCCCGAATTTCGCCCGCTAGGCGGTGTGTTGGCCGTCCTCCTATCGTTATTTTGACTTTTCGCTTTTGTAGATAGCAGCTGCCGCACTACCGTCGTGCGCGTAGACCGTTTCGAACGACTGGGGCAGGCCAGAACTTATTTGCGCTAGATAGGTTTCGTATTTGTCCAATAGTTGTAAGAAATCGTGGGTGTGCATCATGACTTGTTGTTCATCAACATATTCACAGAAAATATAGACGTAAGGCCCAACAATATAAACATGATGCGCATTGCCAGAGCCCAGATAAACGATATTTTCATTAGAAATTCTCGCAATTTTTTCTCTCCAAAACGATATTCCATCTACGCTTACGACGTCGTCTTGAAGCCATGACCCGATTTCGAGTCCACCGTTGGTGAGAGGATTTGACACGAGATACAAACGTTCAGTGTTCTTTGCTGGGCTAGGAGTAAGAGTTAATTTCATCTCATCCACCATATACTGGCCATGCAGCATCCGCACCACCGGTACTGGAGTAGTAACCCTCCATGGGCACCCCTGATGGAGAAGTGCCTTGCCATTTGCTCGGGTTGCCCGGCATTGGCGATGCATTTTGGAATGCACCGGCGATTTCTTGCTTAGTTTGTCGTCTAGACCAATGATCAGGGAAGAACGAAGTCGTAGCGTTCTTATCTACCCACCGCCCAGTTGCAGGATCTCTTACTTGTATTTTCCCCGTTGATACGCCGTTCCTGTCGGGGCCATTGATTTGTTCCCGGACGCGTGTGTTACTCGATCTACTATAGTGCCCCCCAGAACCGTTCCCCATGCCGTTAATGTTTCCGTCCAGAATATGGTCATACCTGATATTACAACTAGCAAGACCAAGCGGGTCAATAAAATTATTTGGGTCAGTTACGTAGCTTTGCGGGCGACTGCCTCCAGCCAAAGCTAACAGATCGCTAGAACAATACTGCCCAGCTTCCGCGTCATAATACCGGAAACGGTTGTAGTACAGCCCGCTTTCCTCATCCGCCCATTGTCCCTGGAAACGGATTTGACAGGTGACATCCTCGCCGTTTGCGACCTCGCCCCGCCAGATGTCGATCTTTTCCGCGTTCCCCCACAGGCCGAATTTCGCCCGCCAGGCCATCCTCGGACACCAGTTCGCGCGGTGTGCCGATGTGGTAGGTCACAACGTAGTAGAGGTCATCCCCCGCCAATTTCGCCATCGGACGGAACGTGCCAGGTTCGTAGACCCAGGCCACTGTTCCGTCCGCATAAATCGGCGCGTCGGCGCTGATCTGGTCGCCGTCCCACTGATAGACCGTTTACTCAGTTGTTAGGGTGAAATCTTCTAACCCGAACTGAAAAAGGTGACGAGCTTCCTATAAAAGTCGTCCACGTACATTGTTTTCTCGTTCAAGTTCAGTGCTTCTGCATGCGCTAAGATAAGCTATTTTTCCTTACTACTAAATTCAGTAGGTTGCTGCATATAACACAGCATGGCACTTTCGAAGGCAATTTCGGTTTCTCCAACACCTATAAATTTCTTAATTTCATCTAATATACTTGAATTTGAAATTTGGTATTTATCTAACAATTCCGTCAGAAAAATCTCCGATTGCTCCAAGGTAAAATTCATTGCACAGGGTACCCGGTTGATATTTTGCCAGCGTGAGTATGGCCAGGTGAATAATCATAGACCTCGATGTTCACACCGTCACGTTGACCCCGATAATACGTCGCCCCGTGCGCTCCAACACCCGTTGACGTCGGATTGTCCTTAACATCTTGGATATTATGCAAAATGCGATCATCGCTCCAACTCTTGGGAAATTGGGTTTTGCCCGATTTGCGGTGCCGAGCCACCCAATTCTAGCGAATGTCTAGTCGACGCTATATGAGATCAGGGGGGGGGTTCCTGAATCAACGGAAAAATTATTTACAACCCCTATGCAGTAAAGAATATTGAGCGCAAAATCATTCTCGAGTTGAGAGAACTTGGAAAATCCATGCATTCTTAGAAGCAAGACTTCTTCTTCGCCCAACGCAAATTTACTTAACCCATCCTTAGGAGAGCGCAACGACCTCATACAGTCAATCCACGCATGCATGTTGCGACCATAAAAATCTGGGAACCCGAAAACCTGAGAAAATAGATCATGAAAGTCTTCCCGACTAGCTATTTTGGCGAAATCGACATCAATGGTCTTAAACATTTTCAATCTCAGTAACTCGGATCAAGTTCGATAAAGGTTCGATAGTGATCAGGTGTGAAGTATTGCCGCCCAGTATTGGTTTCACGAACAATCCTCATAGGACCGGACTGGCTAGCCCCATGCCAAGCACGTACTGTCCATTCTGTGTAGCTACCTGACTGGAGTATAGATGAATTTGGGTCAACCAAAGAACTGTTATCATATGGCGTACCATCTCGATCAAACTGAGATGTATCACCCCTTCGAATTCTGTCGCGCGTGGCGTTTATCTCGCGCATTTGCGCGGGCGTGAGGTCAACGCCCGCACGCTGTCTTGTCTGGGCAAAAAGTTGTGAAGGATTCTCGGCATAGGCGCATGCTGCTAGCCCGCGTGGATCTATCCAATAATTTGGATCAGTCACATATCCTTGAAGCCTAATACCGCCTTTGAGTCTAATCGGATCACTCGACAGATACTGCCCCGCTTCTGCGTCATAATACCGGAACCGGTTGTAGTGCAGCCCACTTTCCTCGTCGGCCCACTGACCCTGGAACCGGATGTTGCAGGTGACTTCGCCGCCGTTGGCAGCCTCGCCCCGCCAGATGTCGATCTTTTCCGCGTTCCCCCGCAGGCCGAATTTCGCCCGCCAGGCCGTCCGCTTGCCATCCTCGGACACCAGTTCGCGCGGCGTGCCGATGTGGTCGGTCATGACGTAGTAGAGGTCATCCCCAGCAAGCTTCGCCATGGGCCGGAACGTCCCCGGCTCATAAATCCAGGCCTCTGCCGCGTCCCAGGCCACTGTGCCGTCCGAATAAATCGGCGCGTCCGCGACGATCTGGTCGCGGTCCCATTGTAGGCGCCCACTTCGCCGGGGCGTCTCCGTCATCAGTCTGCTTCTATCCAATCCTGTAATCCAGCCTGCTTCAAGGCGTTACGAACTTCGACAACCTGTGGATCGGTTGGGTCAATTGCCGCGCTTCGATAGACGTCGTTTCGTATTTTTCCTCTATCCAAACCAGTAAGTTCGGAGAATAGTAGGACCATATGCTCGTCCGAAAGTTCATCGTAGAATACACGCATGATTAAAGGCAGTTTAGTTAACCACGTGCGTTCGGGATGCGAGTTTTCGATTAGGTTTTGAGCGCTTTCAACAAAGTGGGGAATCTCAGACATGCTACGTTCCTGTAAGCGGGACGGGATCATGTACAATTACATCGAAATCGACTCCTTGAGCCGATGCACCTCGTACAAACTTCGCGTCACTGGTTATAGTCGGAATAGACATATTGTCTCCTGTACCGAAGATAACCTTATCATTGGCGCCCACCTTCTTTGTCGTTTGAAGATTGGCAGCCCGTGAAGATGGGTTGCCAGGAACAACCGTCACACGATACATAAACCGTTGCGCGCGCGCTTTTTCTTGGGGGCCAGCAACTCTTATCATGTTATCAAATTCGGCCTTTGCTGTCTGTGTCATTACCATGTCACGACCATTCAGCTCGGCCTTTAGCTTGTGCCGCATGGGGGAATTTTGCGAAACAAACGCTGATACGGTACCGGTATCAATGTTTACTTGGCCAGGGCAACCAGACAAACCTAGTGGGTCTACCCAATTATTTGGATCGGGAACATAACTCTGAGTTCTTGTTCCCCCTGATAGGGCCACAGGATCCCTCGACAGATATTGCCCCACCTCTGCGTCATAATATCTGAACCGATTATAGTGAAGTCCGCTTTCTTCGTCGGCCCATTGCCCCTAGAACCGGATGTTGCAGGTAACTTCGCCTCCGTTTGCGGCTTCGCCTTTCCAGACTTCGATCGCTTTCTCGTTACCCCACAGCCCGAACTTGGCCCGCCAGGCAGTCCTCCGCCCGTCTTCGGACACCAGTTCGCGCGGGGTGCCGATGTGGTCGGTCACAACGTAGTAGAGATCCTCCCCGGCGAGCTTCGCCATGGGCCGAAAAGTGCCGGGCTCGTAGACCCACGCCTCCGCCGCGTCCCAAGCCACTGTTCCGTCTGCGTAAACCGGGGCGTCGGCGATGATCTGGTCGCCGTCCCATTGATGGGCCGGGATGTCGTTGACTGAGTATTACAGGACATCGGAGACTAGCCCTCTGGCCCGTAAATATGGCAGATAATTATGGCAGGCGGCGCGGGCTACGCTTGCTCTGAGCTTGCCAAGAAATCAGCTTTCCCGCATTTCTCAACCAAGCGTTCGTGTTCGCAAGCCTGTCATCGGGTACATCCCACAAAAACAAATCGCGAGAAAGATGTGATATCTGGCCCAATTCAGTAGATTCCTGCACCCATTCCTTCAACGTCTTGCCATCGATTGATATTTCGCAATGCTCTTTGTTGATTACATTGAGCGGGTACACAATCCGAAGCATTCTTCCGTTATACCGGCCTTCGCCACCCCTTAATTCTGGTATCTCTCGTGCGAACAAAAAAACATTTTCATTGATATCAACCTTCGTTATCCCACTCCCTGTGGCGTAATTCCAGGCGGACGAAGTCTTGTCCGATGGATAGAGAATTGCGTAACGAAAATCGAGCATTTCAGCCAAAAACGACAGAAAGTCGGCCAAAATTTCCTTCGCCGTTTCACCTGGATCGGCGAACTGAGCACTGATGTAAGGAAAGCTTCCAAAGTCATTTATATTCTGATGAAATGCAGCGCGCCAGGGCTTGTGGTTTTCGTCCTCATGAAACAGCGCGAATGCCTCAATGTGCCCTTTAGACACATTCGAGGTTAAGTCTTCTAACCCAATATCATGTACTTCGAAATCGCCGGGATGGTCGCCCCTTTCAAGCAGTCTTGGCGTTGTTGCATGCGTTATCTCAAGACCAATTCTCTCAAAATATGCCCTTCCCGCTTCAAGGATTTTGCGGGTTTGGCCTGATGTGACCCCATAAGCTGCGATCCCAAAGCCCATTGGTCAGATTCCACCGATCAGGTTATCAAGCGCCGACTTGTAAGGATGCTCAAGAACAACAACTTCTCCCCTTTGATTCGGCGGCAGTCTATTCATAGCAGTGTTATTTCGTGTTGTTAGATCTGGCAACTTGCGTCCCATATCGGTTTTTGAGGCTAGCTCAATAGAATGCACACGACCGTTGTGGTCAATGGCCATAACGTCCGGCCGCCTCCGTGATTGCCCCGGCCCTACACCCGAGTTGTACTGATGGTTCATGTGAATCTCTCGGAACTTGCCACTCATAGCCAGCTTGTTTGCAATGACTTCTGAGAATTGGTCATGACCCGGTGTTCCATCCCTCTGGCCTTTGCCATAGATAGGCGTGTCGTTGACGACCCTCACGGGGCAGCTGGCCAAACCAAATGGATCAATCCAGTTATTGGGATCGGTAACATATCCTTGGGGTCTGGTTCCGCCGGACAAACCCAGCGGGTCGGTCAACAGATACTGCCCCGCCTCAGCGTCATAGTACCGGAACCGGTTGTAGTGCAGCCCGCTTTCTTCGTCGGCCCATTGGCCTTGGAACCGGATCTGGCAGGTGACTTCGCCGCCATTGGCGGCCTCGCCCCGCCAGATGTCGATCTTTTCCGCGTTCCCCCACAGCCCGAACTTTGCCCGCTAGGCCGTGCGTCGCCCATCTTCGGACACCAGTTCGCGCGGGGTACCGATGTGGTCCGTCACCACGTAGTAGAGATCATCCCCAGCGAGTTTGGCCATGGGCCGGAAAGTGCCGGGTTCGTAGATCCAGTCCTCTGCCGCGTCCCACGCGACTGTGCCGTCTGCATAAATCGGGGCGTCCGCGACGATCTGGTCGCCGTCCCACTGGTACGCACGGCTTTCGCCGGGTTGCAGGTCGACTTCTTCGTCGCGCCGTCCGGCGACAACCTTCAGCCGCCGCCCGAGGGCGTCATAGCCGAAATGCCAGGCCGACCTAAAGCTGCAGCGGAATCACCGAGTCCCTAAGTTCTAGGTCGCTTCCTTAGGGGCCCTTCTAGACTCCGACGCTGACCGGGTACCATCAAAATAGAATGTCAATGTCGGCCCGTAGTCTTCGTATCTTTCAACGACAAACTGCCCGTCGAGCGCCGCCAACCTTTTTCGCCAATTCCTTTCTAGTTCGTCCGCAATTCTCTGATAAGTCTCTTCAGAATAATCGCGAAGCGATGCAAGGTCGTAGACATGCAGGTGATTTAGCAGCTTCTCAAGAGCGATACGGTCATTGCTCCTTTCCAGCCAATCGTCAATCGTCTGGCGATTATCCACATTCTTATTCAGGTGAAGTCCGCGATACTTATGGACTTCCAGAACGGAGTGAGACTCGATCTCCTCTGCCAATATCTCGTCCAATTCTTCCATCATGGTATTTCGCTAGATAATGCAGGCCGAACAGTGGATTGCTTTCGGACAAACACTTGGCCATTCGGCGCAGTGTTACGATCATAGTGAACCACATGAGGTGTTGGAACGCCCCCATGAGCGGCACCGGTGACATCAACACGATACAACGGAAGGCCATCGTCGCCCCAAACTTGATAGTGTGTCACATTACCTGAAGAGTCCTTGCGATACATTACCGAATTCGGCGCCTGTGGCGTCTTTGGGAAGTGCCCGCCGGTATGTTGAGTGCCGGCGGTCGTTACGTCCCTTCCAGCGACAGGGGGCCCTGCGAATCTTCCCTTAGAGTCACGCCAACGACCTGCGTTGGCGTCCCATCTTAAAGGGCAACTGGCCAACCCCAAAGGATCAACAGAGTAGTTGGGGTCACTAACGTATCCAATAGGTCTGGGTCCGCCTTCCAGCTTAATTGGATCACTCGACAGATACTGGCCCGCCTCCGCGTCGTAATACCGGAATCGGTTGTAGTGCAGCCCGCTTTCCTCATCTGCCCATTGCCCCTGAAAGCGGATGTTGCAGGTGACTTCGCCGCCGTTGGCGGCCTCGCCCCGCCAGATGTCGATCTTTTCCGCGTTCCCCCACAGGCCGAATTTCGCCCGCCAGGCCGTCCGCTTGCCATCCTCGGACACCAGTTCGCGCGGCGTGCCGATGTGGTCGGTCACGACGTAGTAGAGGTCATCCCCAGCAAGCTTCGCCATGGGCCGGAACGTCCCCGGCTCATAAATCCAGGCCTCCGCCGCGTCCCACGCTACGGTCCCATCTGCATAGATCGGCGCATCGGCGACGATCTGGTCGCCATCCCATTGATACGCGCGGCCCTCGCCGGGCTGTAGGTCGATCTCTTCGTCGCGCCGTCCGGCGACAACTTTCAGCCGCCGTACCCGCCGCCCCAAGGCATCATAGCCATAGTGCCAGACCGATCCATCAGGAGCCGAGAGCCGCACAAGCCGGTCTTCGCCGTTCCATTGCATGCGCCAGATACGGGGGCGGAAGCCGGGTTCTTCGACCCGTTTTTCGATCACCCGCCCGCAGCTGTCGTGAGTGTAATACGTCCGGCCCCGGGATTTGACCCGGCCGCCAGCGGATTGCTGGACCGGGGCAAAGCCGCTCGCGTCAATGGTGGCCGATAGGTTGCGGGCGGGGTCGTAGTGATAGCCCATACGCGCCACTTCGGCACCGCTGCGGTCAAGCTGGCGGGTTGCCGCGACTTGGCCGCGCTTGTCATAGTTGAACTGGGTTTGGCCCCAATGGCTGTCCATCTGCGAAATCGCCCGACCCGCCTTGTCCCAGTCATAGCTGCGATGGGCGCGGGTCATGCCGCCCGCTGCCGCGACGCCGGCTGCGCTGGATTTAGAAAGATCGCGGATCGCCTCCGCCGGACCGGCGATCTGGGTCCGCAGATAGCCCGCAGCTGTGTAATCCTGCGCCAAGGTAAAGCCAGCAGGACTGTGCCGCAGCGTCTCAAGCCCACGCGCGTCGTGCCGCAGGCTAAGCGGTGCGTGATCGCCGATGGTGATCTCTGCGGGCAATCCGGCGGGCGTGTATCCGGTAGTCAGCGGCAGCACGTCACCCGCCCGTTTCGTCCGCATACCAGAGCCGGGGGCGTATTCTGATTTGATCTCGCGCCCGTCGATTTTCTCGCTGACAATCCGGCCCAGCGCATCATAGGCATATGCAATGGTTGCGGTATCGTTCTGCGCCATCGTCATCATGCCACGCGGGTCATAGGTGAACCGTGTGACAGACGGCCCGTCAGCCCCCAGCACCCGCATCTCTTGCAGTTCGCCACGCAGGGAATAGTGATACTGCGTCTCCGTACCGTCCGGGGCAAGCTTGCGGGTGACCTGACCGGCGGCATCCCGGACGTAGCGGGTCACAAGCCCAGAAAAATCCCGCTCTGCCATCAGCCCGCCAGCGGCGTCATAGTGGTATTCGTAGCGTTCACCCAGCGCGTTGATCACGGCGGTCAGACGCATTTCGCTGTCATGCTCCAGCCGCATGGTGTTGCCCATGGGATCAGTCACTTCGACGGGCAGGTCAAAGGCCCCAGCCTTGAAGTGGCGGGTATTCCCTTCGGCGTCCGTAACGGACGAGAGTTGCCCCTCCCCATCCCATGACATCTGCATGGTGGCCCCGCCGGGCAGTTCAGCCTGCCGGACCCCACCGCGCGGATTGTCCGGACCGCGCCGCACGTCATAGCGGGTGACCGCACCGGCGGCATCCTCTACCCGGATCAGCCGCCCTTCGCGGTCATAGTGCACGCGATCTTCACCCCCATCGGGGTTCACATACATCCGTGGCCGCAGGAATTCGTCGTAGTAAATACGGTCCTGTGCACCACCGGGGCGTTCGACACGCAGCACTTCGCCCCGGTCGCCCCGGCGAAAGGCCACATCATCGCCCATCGCATCGGTGATCCGGCTAAGATTGCCATTGTCGTCGTAATAAAACCGCTCGGTCCCGCCTGCCGCATCAGTAAAGGCGCTTAGCAAACCGCCGCTGTCATAAGTCCAGGCTTGTGTATCGCCTACCGGATCTGTGACCGATGTCAGATTGCCCGCCTCATCATAGGTCATTTCGTCCCGGCGGCCCAATGGGTCAACAC
Organism: Loktanella agnita; assembly: GCF_046640325.1. Lineage (NCBI taxonomy): Bacteria > Pseudomonadati > Pseudomonadota > Alphaproteobacteria > Rhodobacterales > Roseobacteraceae > Loktanella > Loktanella agnita. The sequence goes on from NZ_JBJMBF010000005.1 coordinate 11,874, forward strand.
GCGCAGTCACGTTAAAGCTGCTATCCCATTCGGTCAGCCATTCGGCCCCGTTTTCGTCGATATGCTTCCAGACAAGTCCGCGTTTGTGGAAATGCGTGCTCTGATGACCCAAGGAGTTGGTGACAACGGTCTTGCCGCCTGCGGGGTCATGGTCCAAGTCCACAGCCATATGGCCGCTTTTCGACCAAGAGCGCACGATCCGATCATTGCGGTCATACTGATAGAAAACCTCGGTCGCGTTGGTATCCGCCCAGCGGTTGATGCGCCCGTCGCCGTCATAGCCATAAAACAATGTGCCGAATTGCGAAGACCGTGCTTCGCTCAGCTTGCCGGTTGTCGTGTAGCCCCATGTGAAGTTGCAATCGCCATGATCGTGATCGACCATCGAAGCAGCACGCAAAACCCCATTTTCGCATTTGATATCAAGAACAAAGCCGTCCGAATGGCTGACACTGACCAAGTTCGCGCCGTGATAGCGAAAGCTGATCTTGTTGCCGTTGCGATCCTCAATCGCAGAGAGCAAAATACGCTTATCCAGCCGGTGCGCGAATTTGTAGAACAGCTGTTCACGGCGGTTAAAAATGTAGATATCGCCATCCCGCTGCCCCATCATTTCCAGATGTGGCATGCGGATATTTTCCGACATGATTTCGGGGTCAGGAGTGTGGAACACCACTTTGGTGCCATCAGGATCCTGATAGGTGGTTATCTCGCCGTCAGTCTGCAAATGCTGGGACCAAGTGCAGGCCCAGTCATGGCCCATCATCCCAGTTGCGCCACGAGCATAGGCGCGGGACAGTGCCAGCGGGATTGTCCCGGGGATGAACAGGTCCGTCCGATACTCCATCAACTGACCAGTTGCGACATCAATCGGGTCACCACAGCCATTCCGGCAGGCCCGTGGATTCGGGCCATCTACATCTGCACTGCGCCGCCGTCCCTTGCTGCCGCGTGGGATCGGCAAAAAGTTCAGAACACCAAGCCCGATCCGGGTCCAACGTTGCGCCCAGCCACCATCAATGTCCAACGCGATCGGGCTGGTATCCATGTCGATGGCGATGGATTTACATCCATCGTTGATGACACCCGCACAGGTCGTTTTATGCCCGATACGCGACATGGGCATCCCATTGACGGCGACAGTCTCGGCGCCTTCGGCGACGGCCATGACCTTGTGAACGCTGCACAACACGGGTGCGCCAACAAATGCAACGGGTTTGCCTTCAAAGAACACATTGGGCGAACCTAAAGTGATGGTGCCTTGATTGGTCCCGTATTGCCCGGCGGCCGATGCAAAACCCATTCCCAACCCGGCGACGGCACCAGCGGCAAGCCCAGCCGCCGCGATCACGATCAGGGCCGTACCGCCAGTGGCAACGATCAGCGCACCAACAGCCACCGCTGCGACAGCCCCCAGCGCCATGGCACCCAAAGTGGCCATTGGGCTGGTATGCGCAATCGGATGGCCCATGGTTGCGGGCATTTCACCTTGTTCCGGCAGACGCTGCCAGCCAAGAAGATCACCCATGACGGCATGACCCAGTTTGTCACCCACCCAGGCACCCGCGATGCCACCTGCGATCCCCGCGGCGATGCCAACAGCAACAGGTGCGGCAGCAGCCATCGCACCTGCACTAACACTGGTGCCCGCAGCAGCGGCAGCGGTGCCGCCGGAATAGGCGGCATACCCCAGCATCCCGCCACTAAGGGCGTAATTAAAGGTATTCCCCTCAACCACGTTGAGCGCATTATCAATGAACATTTCACCGCCACTGCGGTCAAATTCACTGCGCAACGTACCGCGCGGGGCGGATTCCAGCGGGCTGTTCGCCGCAGTGCTGTGGCGGCTTGCATTCTGACCAACGGTCATCCCTGTGAGCAAACCACCAGCCATCAGATCAGCCTGTCGGTTCTGTCAGTTGCAGCGTCGCGGTGATCCGGCGGACCTCGGCCTTTTGGGTATCGCTCATCTTACCGGGCATGGAAGCGGTCAGCACCATTGCGTGTGCGGGCGCATCAACAGTGGTGATGATCTGATGCATCGGACCTTGCTTTGCATTCCATGTGCATTCCAGTTCAACCGCCTGACGGCCCGAAATATGCAGCCCGCTTTGCTTGATGATGGTGAAATCGGTCAGCGCTTCGCTGGCCTTTTCAATCTCGCCGATCACATATTCTTCGAACTGCATGCCCCATGGGACATCATCGCGCGTGACAGTGAAGGACAGGCCTGGCACAGACCCCGAACCACCGCTGGCAATGATGTTGATCGACTGGTCTTTCCAGCTTTCAGGAAGATCAATGCTTCCTTCATTCATGTGGTACATACGTGTTTATCCGGCACTGTCTTTGTTAAGGTGGATCATGCCCGCAACCTGATCAATGAAGCCTTCGTTCAGCAGGATTTGAGAGCTGCCATGACGGATCACCACCGCGTCAGGCGTCAGAACGATAGTGCTGTTGCCCACGGTCAATGAAATCTCATCCGTCGCGGTATAGCTGATCACGCCCGGCCCGGCTTCGCCCCCATTGGCGGTGGCCTGAACAACGGTCGCCGTGACAGCGCGGGTCAGCGCAACATTCTCGGTCAGATTGCCGGAATCAACATTTGTTGTCTTGTGGCCTGTTTGCAGGACTTTCAGCTCATCCCCGGTTTTCAGATCAACCTTGCGATTACCGTCGCGCAGGAACGTTGTTTCATTATCAAGGATCGTGCGGTTCAGGTCTTTCTGCGCATGAACGCGAATTTCCTCTTTGCCTGCCTGATCCTCGAACATCATCTCGTTATAACCGCTGCCCTCATGTGTATTCGTGCGGAAACCGCTTTGGGTCTTAGAGGCAGGCAGCCCGGCATTCGGCATGTTTTTCTGGTTATAGACGCAGCCTGTCACGACAGGGTTGTCCGGATCGCCTTCAAGGAACTGAACGATGACCTCCATCCCGATCCGCGGGATCACCATGCCACCCCAGCCGCCGCCAGCCCAATTCTGGGCAACGCGGCAACGCATGGATTTCGCACCGCTCAGGTCCCAATGAAAGCGGACAAGGATGCGCCCGAATTCGTCGCAATCAATCTCACCATCGCCCACAACCATCGCCGTCTGCGCGCCTTGGATCACCGGCGACTGCGTCTTGCGGCGCGGGGCAAGCGGGGCAGTATCGGGCATCAGCACATAGGACCCGGAATAAGCCATTCCGTCACTTTCAGCGCCGCCCGACCCATAGGAATCGGACACATAGGAATGCGTGGCCGACAGACAGACAAATGTACTGCCAGTGACACCAGACAGTTGATCGCCGCTAACACTCACCTTCATCCCGGCACCAAGGCTGGTACAATCGCCCACTGCCCGGTGGCGTATATCACCACCACGTTCCTGTGCCGTGCGCAATGCGGCCACCTGTTTGCCGTCATCACCTTCAAGAAAGCCGCCGGGATAGTCGAAGCTTTCGATCTGACCATTGGCATATGCGGCATCACCGACTTGATCGACCTCCATCGCGGCCATCGGCTTTTTGAAGTTGTAGTCAATCATGCGCACCGCGCCGGTGGTCATGTTGCGTTCAGGGGCCCATTCCCAGAAATGCTCTTCTGCGTCCTGCGCAGCACCTTCGAACGGTTTATAAATCCGGGCTTCACCGACCACAAAATCATGCTGTTCGAGCGAATCCGTCAGCACCATCGTGTGCGATCCGACCTGATGGGTGAAATGGTAAGAAATGCCAAAGCGTTCCATCAGGCGGGTTGCGAAATCCAGATCGCTTTCGCGGTATTGAACGGTATATTCCAGTTCCGGGTAGGATTTGGTCAGACGGTTGTCGAGCGCGGGATTACCCATGCTGCTATAAGTGGAAAACAGCTCTTCCAGAATTTGAACAACGGTCTTGGTGTGAAAGATCCGCTGGTTACGCCGCTTGCTGGCAACCCAAAGCCACGGGCGCAGTATCAATGCATAGCGGTAGCCGTTTTCACCAACACCGGCCCATTTCGCCTGTGTGACCAGACCATCAAAGACCTTCGGATCATGATCCTGCGTCTCAATCTCAACCGTGGCATGGGTGCCGATCAGCGCATCGAAATCCAGCGCAGGTGTCGGGCTCAGTGCATCCACGGAATATTCGAACAGCTTGTTGACGTAGTCAGAACCGTTGAATCGTAGCAGGGCCAGATTTTCCTGACCCAATGTTGTTGTCAGCCGACCTGCGCGTGTTTCTTGCTGAAAAGGAGCGTTCATTGTGAAAATCGCTTTTGCATCTGCATCCAATTAACCATAGGCACTCAGGGTTACATTGTCATGTCAGAATGCGATACTTGACAAGCATATCCCATTGCTTTCGGCGAGAAATCGCCCTGTTCCGGTCAGGACACGCCGCGATGCATGCGGCGACACAGCAATATCACCGGGATCAATCCAATCGCCGCAATAACCAGACTGGGGACCGCAGCGCCGTTCAGCCGCTCGTCCGACGCAAGCCTATGCGCCTGCACCGCAAGCGTATCATAGTTGAACGGGCGCATGATCAGCGTCGCGGGCAATTCCTTCATCACGTCAACAAAGACGATCAGCCCTGCCGTCAATAGACTGGTCCGCAGGATTGGCACATGCACACGGCGCAAAAGCCGGGGCAAATCCGCCCCCAATGTCCGCGCCGCCGCATCAATATTCGGCCCGACAGAGGCGATCCCGCCTTCGTAAGCCCCAATGGCCGCCGCCAGAAACCGGATCATGTACGCAGCAACCAGCAGCCAGATCGACCCGGTCAGCAGCAAACCGGTCGAGATATCGAATGTCGCGCGCATCCACTCATCCAGCGCGTTGTCGAAGATCGCGAACGGCACCAGAAGACCCACAGCAATCACCCCACCGGGCACCGCATAGCCAAGCCGCCCAAGATAAAGCGACATCTGGGTCAGCCGCGTCTGCCGGACCCGGTGCAGCGTCCCCAGCACAATGGCCGCAGCCACAGTAACCAGTGCCGCGACACTCGCCAATGTCAGTGAGTTCCGGATAAACCCAAGATAGCGCGGGCTAAGCAGGTCCTGTTCAGAACCAATGGCCATGGTCGTCAGCGCGACAACCGGAACGACCACGCCCAGCGCGACAGGGATTGAGCAAAGCAAAAAGACACTGATTTGCGCAGACCGCCCCAGCCTAATCCTGTCCATCGGCGCTTTGCGCTGGTGGTCGATATAGGCGGCATTCCCGCGGTTATAGCGCTCCATCATCGCAAGCAGCAGGGCAAACGCCAAAAGCCCCAGCGACAGCTGCGCAGCAGCAGCGCGATCCGCCATGGCAAACCAGCTTGTATAAATACCAACGGAAAAGGTCTGCACCCCAAAATAGGACACCGTGCCAAAGTCAGCGATGGTTTCCATCGCGACCAGAAAAATCCCCGCCGCGATAGCCGGGCGGGCCATAGGCAGCGACACGGCGATGCAGGCTTGCAGGGGATTGCGTCCCAGCACGCGGGCGGCAAGAAAGGCCGATCCGCTTTGCGCCGAAAACGAAGCGCGCGCCAGCAGGTAGACATAAGGGTAAAGCACAAGGATCAGCATCGCAGCCGCGCCGCCCAATGATCGGATTTCCGGAAACCAGTAATCGCGGGGGCCCCAGCCCATCATATCCCGCAGTGTCGCCTGCACGATGCCCGGATGGTCCAGAATATGCGTATAAGCATAGGCCAATACATACGCAGGAAAGGCAAGCGGCACCGCCAGTGCGATCTCGAACCAGCGGCGACCGGGGAATTCGGTCATCGTAACGATCCATGCAGCACCAACACCCAGCATGGCGCTGCCGCTCATCACGATCACAACAAGGATAAGCGTATCGCGGATATAGCGCCCAAGCACAGTATCCGCGAGATGCGCCAGCGTATCAAACGATCCCGCCAGCGCAGCGGTCAGGACGGCAAGATAAGGCAGGACGCATAGTGCCGTTACCAGAACCGCAAAGATAATAATCCCGACTCTCAGCACAGGCCGGGCGGAAAAGGACTTATACGCTGCGATTGTCATGGCATCGGGCTAAACGAAGCGTTGGCAAACAGCAAGATTATCAAAGGGCGCAGTCTGTGCCGCGCCCCTCAAATAGCAGGTCGGGATTACTCCCAACCCACCTGATTAAAGATCTCCTGCGCGGTCGCGATGTTCTTGGCGACGTTGCTCAGGTCCACCGCATCCGGGCGGAAAAGGCCCAGTTTTGCGACGGACTCGGACAGGCCGACACCGGGCACGGCAGGGTATTCGTCATTGCCAGCGCTGAAATATTGCTGCGCCTGATCAGAGGAAAGATATTCAAGGAACTTGATCGCATTGTCGCGGTTCGGTGCGTTTACCGCAACGCCACCACCCGACAAGTTCACATGCGCACCTTCGGCATTCTGCGCAGGGAAAACCCAGCCGATGTTTTCAAGCGCCTCATCGTCAAGCCCATCCACATCTGTACGCAACGCACGCGCAAAGTAATATGTGTTGGACACAGACACAGCACATTCGCCAGAGACAAGACCACGCAGCTGATCGGTATCACCACCCTGCGGATCACGGGCAAAGTTGTTCACCACGCCCTGCGCCCACTCCTGTGCGGCTTCTGCACCATGATTTTCGATGATCGCGGAAAGCAGGGTTTGTGTGTAAACATTGGTCGAGGACCGGTGACACACCATGCCTTCATAAGCCGGGTCTGCCAGTGAAAGGTAATCCAGCGGCGGGTTCGTCACATCTGTTTTGTTATAAAAGAAGATACGGGCGCGCTGGCTGAAGCCGAACCATTCATTGTCCGAATCCCGCAGCGATGCAGGCACGCGGGCTTCCAGCACGTCACTGTCGATAGATTGCAGAACACCGGCATCCTTTGCGCGTTCCAGCCGTGAAGTATCAACCGTCAGCAATACGTCTGCGGGCGAATTGCGGCCTTCGGCCTGAATACGGGCGATCAGCTCGTCCGCGTTACCTTCGATCCGGTTGATTGTGATCCCCGTCAGATCGGTGAAGTCGGAATACAGGCGTTCATCCGTGTCATAGTGGCGCGACGAATAAAGGTTCAACTCGCCCCCGTGTGACTCGGCGTATGTCGCCTGGCCCACCACCGAAGCGGCAAGGGCGAGCAGTGTCGATTTTACGGTATTCATGATCTGGCTCCTTTGTTTGGCAAAGAGTTGCTAACAAGCTTTTTACGCTTTCATTCAAGGATGTCCAGTTACCTGATTAAAATTGTCGGATTGACATGGTTGATTAAATCGCTCAGGATTAAATCCAACTCTAGCCACCCCGCCTATACAGCCGGGGAAGCCCGAATGATCGTCAGATAGCAAGGACTTCCCGGAATGCCTCAGCGAAACACAGTTCCAGAATCGAAACATCATCGTAATGCTCCGACCGTTCCTAGTAAGGCAGAAATCATTGCCTCGCTTCAGCATGATCAGGGTCGTGCCGGAATGCAGCTTGAATGGGTGCTCGACCGATGCGCCTGGCGCGAGGGAGAAGTATGATGAGAGCCGAACCAGTGACACAAACCACACGTCCCGCCCTGACCCAACTTCCCACCTACGATGCACAGGATCTGACCCAAAACGGGGATCAGGCCTATATCGTGCTGAACGATCAAACGTATACCCTGCGGATCACCCGCGCGGGCAAGCTGATACTGACAAAATGACCACATCTGCGCAGCGGCGCGGTGGCGCCCCGGTGGGCCTTTTGGCTGATCTGGATGCGGTTTCGGCTGCATCCGTCATTTATCTGCGCATGTGGTGCAACGGGGTCCGGACCCAAGCGGATGTCTGGAACGATCTGGCCGGCACGCTCGGCCCCCAGCGCGGACGTCAGGCGTTGCACTCTTTCGAACAACTCTGCGATCTCTGCGCCCGTCATGGGCGGCGACCTTTGGTACGCCATTCACTGAAATGCAAATGCCTCGGCGCGGATGAGGCCTGTTTTGCCAACTTTATCGCCACAGCTGTGGATGGTGAACGCGACGACACGCTTCTGATGGCAACCCTGCTGGTGCGCGCGGATGTTGCGCCTGTCATTGCATCACTCGCGACAGAATTCGGCTTGGCTCTGAAACAAATGAACCTTGCTGCACCCCGGGAAGCGGTCGAAGTGCGTCCGCCACAATCCACCCTCCACTAAATAGGAATGCGTTATGAAACCCAACCATCTTGCGTCAACGGCACTCTGCTTGGCACTCGCGACGCCTGCTTTTGCAATCGAAAAAGCAGAGGTGCTGCAGACTTACGCCGATATCGCCGCCGCGAAATACGCAGACAGCCTTGCCACAGCGCAGGTCCTGCAAACTGCTGTCAACGCGCTGCGCGCTGACCCGTCCGCAGAAAACCTTCGAGCCGCGAAAGAGGCTTGGTTGGCCGCACGCGTGCCCTATCAGCAGACCGAAGTTTACCGGTTCGGAAACGCCATCGTGGATGACTGGGAAGGCAAGGTAAACGCGTGGCCTCTGGATGAAGGGTTGATCGACTATGTGGACGCCTCTTATGGTGGCCCATCGGATGAAAACGCCTTTGCGGCGCTGAACGTCGTCGCCAACCCCAGTTTCACACTCTCCGGGTCCGAAGTTGACGCGGCTGAAATTACGCCTGCATTGCTCGAAGAAGCACTGCACGAGGCAGATGGCGTCGAATCAAACGTCGCCACCGGTTATCACGCCATTGAATTTCTGCTGTGGGGTCAGGACCTGAACGGGCACGGCGACGGCGCGGGGAACCGGCCTTGGACCGACTATGCCCAAGGTGACGACTGCACCAACGACAACTGCGACCGGCGCGGCGATTACCTGATCGCGGCAACCGACCTTTTGGTGTCTGACCTTGAATGGATGACAGCCCAATGGGCAGACGACGGCGCCGCACGTGAAGAGCTGATGGCAGATGAAAACACCGGCATTTCGACCATCCTGACAGGGATGGGGTCGCTGTCTTACGGCGAACAAGCCGGTGAACGGATGCGGCTTGGGCTGATGCTCAACGACCCCGAGGAAGAGCATGACTGCTTCTCTGACAACACCCATAATAGCCATTATTACGATGGGCTGGGCGTGCAGAACGTCTATCTGGGCGAATATGTACGGGTCGATGGCAGCCTTGTTTCCGGGCCATCGCTATCCGATCTGGTCGCCGAAACCGACGCCGATCTTGATGCGGAACTGCAAGGCAAACTGGCCACCACCATGATGATGCTGGGCCGGATCAAAACCGCAGCAGAGGCCGGGTTCAGCTACGACCAGATGCTCGAACGCGGCAATGACGCAGGCGAGGCGCTGGTGATGGGCGGCGTGAACGGTTTGATCGACCAGACTCGCTCGATCGAGCGTGTCGTGACAGCGCTGGACGTCGAACAGATCACATTCGAAGGCTCTGACAGCCTCGACAACCCCGACGCTGTCTTTCAATAAGATCCACACATCCTAGATACAAAGGGCAGTCCCGAAACACGGGGCTGCCTTTTCCATGGACCTGATATGCCCAAAACACCCAGCCCCTGCATCGATGTCTGCAAGTTCAAGCGCGAAGGGCATTGCATCGGCTGCTCGATGACAAAGGCGCAGAAGTCGCTGTTCAAAAGCCTTAAAAAGAACGACCATCGCGCGGCCTTTGTGGACATGCTGATGACCCAGCAGGCTGTAATGGGAAAATACGTAGGCTGGCAGATCGCCTACGAAAAGAAGTGCAAGAAAAAAGGCGCCAAGGCGCCTTTCTGATACCTCACAATTTTCGCAACGCTTAGCGCAGGTGTGCCCGCAGGAACCATGCGAATTTTTCATGGGTCTGACCACGTGCAATGCACAGATCCTCGGTCAGTGTATCTCCATGAGACGCGGCCAGTTCACCACAGCCAGCGACCGTCGCGGCAAGGGTTTCCTGTGCTTCAAGCATCATCTTGATCATTTCTTTGTCGGTCGCATGCCCGTCATGTTCAGCAATCTTGGACCGTTTGATCATACCGGCAAGTGTACCTTCGGCATGCGCATCAATCGCCTTGATACGTTCCGCCAGATCGTCCTGTGCAACGAAATGATCTTCGTAGATTTTCTGGAACATATCGTGCAGCGGGCCAAATGCCATGCCGGTCACATTCCAATGAAAGTTCTGTGCGAGCATCGTCGTGACGGCTGTTTCAGCAACTGACTGATTCAGTGCCTCTGCAATGGCCGCCTTTGCGTCTGTGCTCAGTGAAATCGCTGTTTGTGTCATTCCAACCTCCGATGATAAGTAAGCTGGCTGGCGTCTAGCTTGCTTGCTGACGCCTTAATTATACCGCTCGAAACGATAATCAAGTACTTTTTAGAATTATTCTAAATCTGAGAAAACTGCTCGGATATACCTTTGATCAAAAACGCCACATGACGCTGAAAAAGTTTTGGCACGCGCGACCTGACAAGAAACGCCATACTGTCCAGGTCAGCTGCTTTTGCGGCATCAATCGCGCGCATCAGCCAAGCCTCGTCAAAAGACAACTCTTCCACACCAGGGCGAAAGAAGACAGGGCGGTGCCCGATTGCCGGCGCAAGGCATTTGATCAGCGCACGCGCATGGGCATCCCGCGCCGTGTCTTCCTTGTTGGACAACATGGCACAGGCTTTGAACAGGTCAGCGCTTGCAGCGGTCCGGCATTCCAGCGCGATCATCCGCAACGCATTCAATCGCGCACGCCAATGCACTGGTATTGCTGGCTCTTGCGCAGGGCTGCTATAGGCGGTTTGATGAAGGGCCAGTGACGTCATGTCGCAACTCTATTGATTGTGGAACACGATGAGGGACTCGCCGTTTCCGTTTCCTGACTATAATTATAGGAAATAATCGTAATTGAAAGGTTTCCTGTGCTTTTGTCAGTAAATTTTCACGCTTCTATGATCATCATGCTCGCTGCGGCTGCTCAAGCAGATCCGTTAAGCGACCTGCATTTGAACATTATTCCGCGCACAGCCGACGAAATCGCACGTATTGCTGCCGTTACGGCACCCGTCGATGATTTCACACAAGCCGCCCGGTTTGAGGATCTGCCCGCAGGTGCAGCCACCGTGCGCGCCAATCGAACCGCTGATGCGTTCTCGCAGGCATCCGGCAATATCTCATTTGAGGACGAGCTTACCTTCAAGGTCGGGAATGGTCTGTTCCGCAAGATTTGGGTGTCAGCGCCGTCTTCTAACCTTGCCTCGGACGGGTTAGGGCCATTGTTCAACGCTCGATCCTGTCAGCGCTGCCACATCAAGGATGGGCGCGGGCATCCCCCCGAACCCAATGATGACACCGCCGTGTCGATGTTTCTGCGGGTGTCGATTCCCGGCGAATACACCGATAGAAGCAGCGATATCGAAGGCTACATCGCAACCCTTCCTGATCCCACTTACGGCAGCCAGCTACAGGATTTCGCCGTGCAGGGGCACCCGGCTGAATACCAGCTTGGCATCACTTACACCGAAAATCCCATCACCCTGTCAGATGGCGAGGTCGCGCAGCTGCGCCACCCCAGCTATCAAGCCGAAAACCTTGGCTATGGCCCCTTGCACCCCGATGCCATGCTCAGCCCGCGCGTCGCCAATCAGATGATCGGTCTTGGCCTGCTCGAGGCAATCCCGGCCTCCGATATTCTTGCGGGCGTCGATCCAGACGATGCGGATGGCGACGGCATTTCCGGGCGCGCCAATATCGTCTGGTCGGAAGAATACGACCAACCCATGCTCGGCCGGTTCGGTCACAAGGCAGGCAAGCCAAGCATCCGCGAACAAACCGCCGCCGCATTTTCCGGTGACATCGGGATATCATCGCCACTTGCGCCGAATGGGGCAGGGGAATGCATGGTCGCGCAGGTCGCCTGTCAAGACGCCCCGCATGGGGATGGCGATGACCGGGTGTTCGAGATTGATGACGAAATTCTTGATCTCGTCACCTTCTACAGCCGCAATCTTGGCGTCCCAGTCCGACGGAAGTCCGACGATCTTCAGACACTGCGCGGCAAGCAGATTTTCTATGAAACCGGCTGCATCAGCTGCCACACACCCAGCTTTGTGACCCACCGTCTGGAAGACCAGCCAGAGCAAAGTTTTCAACTGATCTGGCCTTACACCGATATGCTGCTGCACGATATGGGCGAAGGGCTCGCGGACCATCGGCCCGAAGCCCGCGCAACAGGTCGTGAATGGCGCACGCCCCCACTTTGGGGCATCGGTCTGACAGAGCAGGTCAGCGGCCATACCTATTTCTTGCATGACGGGCGCGCCAGATCGCTATTGGAAGCCGTTTTGTGGCACGGGGGTGAGGCTGAAGCACAACGCGACGCAGTTATCGCAATGCCCAAGACAGACCGAGATGCACTTATTAAGTTCTTGGAGAGTCTATGAAAAAGCTCGTCACTACACTCGCCTTCATCATCGCCCTGCCGGTTATCAGCAGGGCACAAACGGCGGATATCGTGGAAAACCACATTCTGCCCCGTTTCGCAGAACTGGCCGAAACAAGCGCAGCCCTCACTACCGCCGCCGATGCAGATTGTGCGCCAGAGTCGCAAGATTTGCAGGATGCCTATCTCACTGCCTTTGACGCTTGGATCGCTGCAAGCCATCTACGATTTGGCCCAACGGAAATCGATGATCGGGCCTATGCGCTGGCCTTTTGGCCCGATAGCCGGGGCGTCACACCCCGAAGCCTGGCAACCCTGATCCGCGATCAGGATGCGATCGCCGAAAGCGCTGATAACTATGCAGATATGTCGATTGCGGCGCGTGGTTTTTATGCAATGGAATTCATGCTTTACGATGAAACGATCCGAGAAATGGGCGCCGCAAACTATCGTTGCAAGCTGACCCAAACCATCGCCGCCGACATCGCGCAAATCACAGCAGCGATCTATGCTGACTGGCAGCGCGATTATGCCACGCAGATCACAAACCCATCCACATCAGGAGCATATCGCACCGAAGCCGAAGCGCTTCAGGAAATGTTCAAAGCGCTGACCACCGGGCTGCAATTCACATCTGACACCCGCCTTGGCCGCCCCTTGGGCACATTCGACACACCGCGCCCCACAAGGGCCGAAACTTGGCGATCTGGTCGGTCGGCACGCAATGTGGCTATTTCACTGAAATCATTACAAGATCTGGCTGACCGGCTGTCAAACGCTGACCCTGACATCCACGCATCCTTCGACAGGGCGCTGGAACGCCTTGATGCGCTGAACGATCCGATTTTCGCCGGTGTGGCTGCGCCGCAAAGCCGGATTAGGGTCGAAGCGGTCCAGCAGCTGATCGACGGTATCCGAAACACAGTCGCGCTTGACCTTGGGCCACAGCTTGGCGTGGCAGCCGGGTTCAATTCGATGGATGGCGACTGATGCCCAACCGACGACAGTTCATCGCCGGAATGCTGGCAACCGGGCTCGCACCCACATCGTCATGGGGAGATGCGGGTGCCCCTGCATATTTGTCAGCAGCAGCACACAGCGATGGATCATATGCGCTGTGCGGGATCAGTGACGCCGGTGATGTTATTTTCGAAATCCCACTGCCCACACGTGGCCATGCTGCGGCAGCGCATCCAACCCGGCCCGAAGCTGTGGCTTTCGCCCGCCGCCCCGGCACCTATGCCATTGTTATCAATTGTGCAACAGGCGCACAGCAAGCCGTGCTAGATGCGCCTATAGGCCGCCATTTCTATGGTCATGGTGTTTTCAGCCAGGATGGGGCTTGGCTTTTTACAACTGAAAATGATTACGCGGCAGGCCGTGGCCGGGTCGGTGTCTGGGACGCTGCCAATGGATATGCCCGGGCAGGGGAATACGACAGCGGCGGCACTGGCCCGCATGATATCAAACGTCTGCCGGGGTCTGATATTTTGGTCGTCGCAAATGGAGGGATCGACACGCATCCGGAGAGCGGACGCGCCAAGCTGAACATCCCCACGATGAAACCCAACCTGACCTATATCCGGGCGGGTGAACTGCTTGAAACGGCAGAGCTTTCGCCCGAATGGCACAAGAATTCCATCCGCCATCTGGCGATCAGCCGTGAAGGTCAGGTTGCGTTCGGCATGCAATGGCAGGGCGATCAGCCTGAACCGGCATTGGTTGGCGTGCACCGGATGGGCGAAGGCATTCAACTGCTGACCGCACCGGACAATGCCCTGCGCAACATGCAAGCCTATGTGGGCAGCATCGCCTATTCCAGCGATGAACGCGAAATCGTGGTGACCTCGCCGCGCGGTGGGATTGCCCAGCGCTACAATGCACAAAGCCGACAGCTGACCGCAGAAATAAGCCTGACGGATGTTTGCGGCGCGGCAACCGCGCCGCAAGGGGTTCTGGTTTCAACCGGCACAGGGGCACTGGTGCATTTGCAAGGGGAACAGATGGTAACCCTACGCGGCGGAGGTCGACAATGGGACAACCACCTGATCGGGCTAAAACTAGACACTGCGAAAGCCTGAATTTCTTGCTTTTGCCGTGGCTGCCTTGCCCCTTCTAGCGAAACCCGATATCGCCGTTGATAAGATATACCTGACGCAAAGGCCCGCGCATGACCGCTCCGAAGAAAGTCGTTCTCGCCTATTCCGGCGGACTTGATACCTCGATCATCCTCAAGTGGCTCCAAACGGAATATGGCTGCGAGGTGGTGACCTTCACCGCCGATTTGGGGCAGGGCGAAGAGCTGGAACCAGCCCGCAAAAAAGCCGAGATGATGGGCGCAAGCGCGATCTATATCGAAGATCTGCGCGAAGAATTCGTGCGCGATTTCGTGTTCCCGATGTTCCGGGCCAATGCGCTGTATGAAGGGCTTTATCTGCTCGGCACATCCATCGCCCGCCCGCTGATTTCCAAGCGGTTGGTCGAAATTGCTGCCGCCGAAGGCGCTGACGCTGTGTCGCACGGCGCAACAGGTAAGGGCAACGATCAGGTGCGCTTTGAGCTGGCCGCCTATGCGCTGAACCCCGAAATCAAAGTTGTGGCCCCATGGCGCGAATGGGATCTGGGCAGCCGGACCAAACTGATTGAATTTGCTGAAAAACATCAGATTCCGATTGCCAAGGACAAACGTGGCGAGGCGCCGTTCAGCGTCGATGCAAACCTTCTGCACACATCGTCAGAAGGCAAAGTACTGGAAGACCCGGCACAGATCGCCCCTGAATATGTGTATCAGCGCACCGTCGCACCCGAAGACGCCCCTGATACGCCAGAGATCGTCGAGATCGGCTTTGAACGTGGCGATGCCGTTTCGATCAATGGTGAAGCTATGTCGCCCGCGACAATCCTGACCAAGCTGAACGAGCTTGGCGGCAAGCACGGGGTTGGCCGCCTTGATCTGGTGGAAAACCGGTTTGTCGGTATGAAATCGCGCGGTATCTACGAAACCCCCGGCGGCACTGTGCTGCTAGAGGCGCATCGCGGGATTGAGCAAATCACGCTGGATTCGGGCGCTGGCCACCTAAAAGACAGCATCATGCCCCGCTACGCAGAGCTGATTTATAACGGTTTCTGGTTCTCGCCCGAACGCGAAATGCTACAGGCGCTGATCGACAAGTCGCAGGAGCATGTATCAGGCATCGTTAGCGTGAAACTTTACAAAGGGTCATGCAACACCGTTGCCCGCTGGTCGGAAAATTCTCTATATTCCGAAGCACATGTGACCTTCGAAGAAGACATGGGTGCTTATGATCAGACCGATGCACAAGGCTTCATCCAGTTGAACGCGCTGCGCCTCAAGCTGTTGGCGGCCCGGAACCGGCGTCTTTCCAAGTAATGGATGATGACGAACTAGATCTCTTTGTCGAGGCGCAGGACACCGTTTGGAACGATGTTTTGGCCGAACTGTCTGCCGGGAAAAAGCAGACCCATTGGATGTGGTTTGTTTTTCCCCAGCTTGCTGCATTGGGTCAATCTGATATTTCGCAGCTATACGGGTTGAACGATCTGGCAGAGGCGACAGACTATTACGATCACCCCGTTCTTGGGCCACGATTGGATACTGTGATCGGGTTGTTGCTGCAACACACGGATCGCAGCGCCGAGGATATCCTTGGTAAGGTCGACGCGAAAAAGCTGAAATCCTGCGCGACGCTCTTCGCCGCCGTCCCCAGCGCACCGCCTGCGTTTTCACAAGTGCTGACCGTCTTTTATGACGGCGCGCAATGTGAGCAGACATTGGCAGAGCTTAACGGCCAATAGCGGTCAGCGTCAGGCCGACAGCTTACGATCTGCCAGTCTTTCATAATGCGGCAACGCAGCAGCAAGCAAATCTGACGACACATCCGGCAGCGGCCCTTCGGGGCCTGCAAAACCAGTGCTTTGATGAACAGCGTTATACCAGTGTTTTGCCCAGATACCGTCATCTTTTCGCGGACCCGCAGGCCAAGACAGCATCGCGTCATCAAATGGCAGACCTATTGTATCGCAAAGCTTTTTCAGTATTTTCGCGGGGTTTGCACGGATATCTGCGCTATCAATCACGATCCCACCCAGCATATCATAAAGCCGCGTTTGCGCTTCAAAACCGATATCGGCAGCACCCATCTGCGCGCGCTTGGCCCCATAGCTGGCAATAACCCGCGCCGGATGGCGGATCAGGTGCACGTTAATGCACGCCTTTGCCCAATCACGCGGGACACCCGCTATCATGTGGTGCGGCATGTGTTTCATGTAAAAATGCTGTTTTCCGTCGGGGATCGTGCCGGCACAGCGCCGGGCAACACTATGCGGGTCCGTTTCATGTGCGCTGATAATCTCGGATTTCATCGGGTGATCAATGCCAGTGGCCGCAAGATAGGGGGCATAGAACGGCTCATCCCAGATCGCGAAATCAGGACGGTTGCCAAAGGCATACATCATCGCCGTTGAAAGGTTGCGCGGCCCCGACCACATGGCAATTTTCATGGTGCTGACCCTATGCAGACATCACGCACATCATGAGCGCGCGACAAGATCCTTGTAAAGCGCGCGCAGCCGGGTTGTTATCGGTCCAAGCTGACCCGTTCCAATCTGCCGCCCGTCGATACTGCTGACAGGGGTTTGTGCCCCGAATGTGCCGGTCAGAAACGCCTCATCCGCGCTGTAAGTGTCAACCAGACTGAAGTTACGCTCAAACACAGGGATGCCATCAGCACGGCAAAGGTCGATCACCTTTTGTCTTGTGATCCCGTTCATGCAGTAGTCCCCGGTACTGGTCCAAATCGCCCCCTTTTTCACGATAAAGAAGTTGCAGGCATTGGTCGTGTTCACAAATCCATGCACGTCCAGCATCAACGCCTCATCCGCGCCCGCCTTTTCAGCGGCAATGCAGGCCAGAATGCAGTTCAGTTTGGAATGACTGTTCAGCTTTGGGTCCTGTGTCATCGGCAAGCCGCGCTGGTGCGGCACGGTGGCAAGTGTGATGGGCCGGGGAATATGCGGTTTGGAATATTCCATGATGATGACAAAGGTCGGCCCTTGCCGCGACAGTGCCGGATGTTGGAAAGGGCGCATCTTGATGCCGCGCGTGATCATAAGCCGGGCATGGGCATCGGTGGTCATGCCGTTGGCCTTTTGCGTGGCGCGCAGCGCACCGATCACGCCATCCCGGTCCATGCCAATATCAAGATCAATAGCCTTCGCCGCCTCGAATAGCCGGTCGATATGTTCATCAAGAAAGGCCCATTTCCCGTCATAAAGCCGCAAACCTTCCCAAACGCCGTCGCCCAGCATAAAGCCGCTGTCATAGACGCTGACCATCGCCTCGACCTTGGGCCGGATATCCCCGTTCATATAGATCAGGATATTATCATTGCGCAGGTCTTCTTCGGCTTGATGCGTGGTAACTTTGGACATGGCGGCTTTCTGCGAACCCTTTGATGATGACCCGCGTATGATCGGGCAGGGGGGCAGAAGTGTCCAAGACTATTCGGATGCTCTATGCAAAATCATGCAGAACACGGCATTCCACCCGTCGAAATCAAAGTAAACAGCCTGTGAGATCACGCCGCCGTGCATTGCGTCGTCAGCGCGCGGCACTGCAAGTTCGCGTAAAGGAGTTTAACTATGTTCAAAACACTCAGACCGATCGCCATCGCCCTGACACTGGCCCCCGGTGCGGCACTGGCCGAAGATATCCGCACGGCCGTCGTCGCTGGCGGATGTTTCTGGTGCGTCGAAAGCGATTTTGAATCCGTACAAGGCGTGCGCGAGGTTGTTTCTGGATATACTGGCGGCACGACCGAGGACCCGACCTATCGCACCTTGAAAGGGTCCGGCCATTACGAGGCTGTGGAAATCACATATGATGCAGATGTGGTCAGTTATGACAACCTGTTGCACGCGTTCTTTCGTTCGATTGACCCAACGGATGCAGGCGGCCAGTTTTGCGACCGGGGCGACAGCTATCGCACAGCGGTTTTCGTGAGCAATGCACAGGAACGCAGAGAGGCAGAAGCCGCGAAAGCCAACGCACAATCGGCATTGGGCCAACAGATCGTGACGCCCATTCTGGATGCCGCCACCTTTTATACGGCAGAGGCTTATCATCAGGATTACTACCTCGGCACAAACACGATCCTGACCCGGCGCGGCCCAAAGAAACAAAGCGACGCCTACAAGTTCTACCGTGATAGCTGCGGGCGTGATGCGCGCGTGCAGCAGCTATGGGGCGACGCGGCACCATTTGCAGGTGGTCACAGCTGAAAGGCTTGCACCTCTGACAGATCAGGGATCACGTCCGCTGTGCCATGGCGTGTCACCATCAGCGCACCCGCCTTAAGTGCCATGCCGATGGCCTGTTCCATCGGCATCCCGCGATCCAGCCCCGCCAGCACATAACCGGTGAACGTATCGCCCGCACCTGTTGTATCGACCGGATCAACTTTGATCGCGTCGAAATGTTGTTTGTCGGCGCGCCCATACCAATCTGCACCGTCCGCGCCGCGCGTGACGATCACATCTTGAACCGGCAAATCGGCAGGGGCTTGGCCGGTTGCCGCTTCCAATTGCGATGCCTCGACCGCGTTCAGGATCAGGAAATCAAGATGCGGCAGCACCGCCATGACCCTGTCGGCATCGAATGGGGCCGCTGCATAGGCAACCTTCAGCCCCATTTTCTTGCCAAGGTTTGCCCCGGTCCGCTGAAGGTTGGTTTCATTCTGGATGACCAGCCAATCGCCTGTCTCTGCCTCGGCCATGGCGGTTTGCAGTGTTGTCTGGGGAATTTCCGCATTGGCACCAAGATGCAGCAGAATCGCGTTTTCGCCTTTGGGATCAACCATGATGATCGCCTGCGCGGTCTCTGTCGCGATTTCGGTGATGTTGCGGGTATCCACACCGTACTCAAGCAGCCGTTCGACCGCCCAGCGCCCATCCGCCCCGACCGCACCAATGTGGTTCACCCGCGCGCCTGCCCGCGCCGCGGCAACAGACATATTGGCCCCTTTGCCCCCCAGGTAGGTTTGCCGTCCGGTGGATGACAGCGTTTCACCCGGCGCAGGGATGTGCGGCACAGAGTAAACAATATCTGCATTGATCGAGCCGAGGTTCCAGATCGCCATGGGAAAACTCCATTTTCTGCGCATCCGGACATGTGTCGCCGGACCAGTGTCGGTAGCGTGTTAGCAGTGTCTCGCATGGAAAAGAAACTGGCGTTTGCAAATCATTCTGCAAGATGCTGATACAATAATGGCGCTGGCTCAATCCACCTTACAGGCCGCGATCACCGCCATGTTCAGGATGTCGTTTACGGTGGACACGGTCGAGCAAATCTGGATCGGCTTCCCGATCCCCGATAGGATCGGCCCGATCACTGTTGCCCCCGCCATTTCCTGCATCAGTTTGACCGAGATTGACGCCGAATGGCGCGCAGGTACCACCAGAACATTCGCGGGGCCGGTTAGCCGTTGGAAAGGGTAGTTTTCCTGCGCTTTGGTGTTCAACGCCACATCGACAGTCATTTCACCTTCGTATTCGAAATCCACATTGCGCTGATCCAGCACACAGGGCGCTTTCTGCATTTTCTCCGCTCGCTCAGAAAGCGGCGAACCAAATGTGGAAAAAGACAGGAAGGCCACGCGCGGGTCGAGCCCAAGTTCACGCGCCACCGCCGCCCCGCGTTCAGCAATATCCGCCAAATCATTCTCGTCAGGCCATTCATGCACCAAAGTGTCCGAGATCAGTACGATCCGTCCTTTGTTTAACACGGCTGTCACCCCGACAGCGCCGTCATGTGGTTGCGCGTCAAAGACGTGGTTGATCAGTTCAAGGATATGCGCAGATTTCCGGGTTGCCCCGGTCACCATGCCTTCCGCATGCCCATGCGCGAGTATGAGCGCCGCAAAGACATGTCTATCTCGTGCAGCCAAGCGGTGCACATCATGACGATCGAACCCCTTGCGCTGAAGCCGCCTATAAAGAAAATCCTTGTAAGTATCCAAATGCGCCGTCTTGGCCGCATTGATGACTTCCAGATCGTCAAACGCATCCGCCAGACCCTCTGCCGCGAGTTTTTCCTGCACATCATCATCGCGCCCGACCACCAACGCCTTGCCCATGCCCGAGCGCTGATAAAGCACCGCTGCGCGTAACACGCGCGGATCATCACCTTCGGCAAAGATCACCGTGGACTGGTTGGCACGTGCCCGCGCGTTAAGGCTGCGCAAGATTGACGCAGTTGGGTCCATGCGCGCTTTTAGTGACAGCTCATAAGCATCCATATCCACGATTGGCCGCCGCGCAGCCCCGGTTTTCATACCGGCCTGCGCGACAGCAGTTGGGATGCGGTGGATCAGGCGCGGATCGAACGGGGTCGGGATGATGTAGTCACGCCCGAATGTCAGTTTCTTGCCATAGGCCATCGCGACCTCATCCGGGACGTCTTCACGAGCGAGCGCGGCCAATGCTTCTGCACAGGCGATTTTCATTTCCTCGTTGATGGCGCGCGCATGAATATCAAGCGCACCACGGAACAGATAGGGAAAGCCAAGTACGTTATTGACCTGATTGGGATAATCACTGCGCCCGGTGGCGACGATCGCATCGGGCCGCACCGCATGCGCATCTTCGGGGGTGATTTCCGGATCTGGGTTGGCCATAGCAAAGATAACCGGATTGTCGGCCATGCTTTTCACCATGTCTTGCGTCACGGCACCTTTTGCAGAGACACCCAAGAAAACGTCACAATCCTTCATCGCCTCTTTAAGGTTGCGCAGGCTGGTGTTGACCGCATGGGCAGATTTCCATTGGTTCATGCCTTCGGAGCGGCCCTGATAGATCACACCTTTGGTGTCACAAACGATGCAGTTGTCATGCTGCGCGCCCATGAATTTCAGCAATTCGATACAGGCGATACCCGCCGCACCGGCCCCGTTCAGAACGATTTTCACATCTTCGATCTGTTTCCCCGATAGATGCAACGCGTTCAGCAAACCGGCGGCACAGATCACCGCCGTGCCATGCTGGTCATCGTGGAACACTGGAATATCCATTTGTTCCTTCAATGTCTGTTCGATGATGAAGCATTCCGGGGCCTTAATATCTTCAAGGTTGATCCCGCCAAAGGTCGGCCCCATCAGCTTGCAGGCTTCGATAAACTTGTCCGTATCTTCGGTGTCCAACTCGATATCGATGGAATTCACATCCGCGAACCGTTTGAAAAGAACGGATTTTCCTTCCATCACCGGCTTTGCGCCCAGCGCCCCAAGATTGCCAAGACCCAACACTGCCGTTCCGTTCGAAATCACGGCGACCAGATTGCCCTTGTTGGTATAATCATAGGCCAGCGCCGGGTTGGCGGCGATTTCTTCGCAAGGGATCGCGACCCCGGGCGAATAGGCCAGCGACAGGTCCCGCTGTGTTGTCATCGGTACGGTGGCCTGAATTTCCCATTTTCCCGGAACCGGTTCCAGATGAAATGCCAGGGCGTCTTCGCGGGTCAATTTGGTCTTGGACATTCAATCTCCACAGTGTTGAGCGCGCGGAAAGCATACGTTTCAAGACATAGCGGGATCAGATGCGTTCTGACAATGTGATTTCGGGGTGTCACCCGACTCCGGGACTGGTAGTGTCGCAGCCGTTGATCCCGGGGGGCACATGAACACCGCTAAAACCAATGTCACGCCCATGATGGCGCAATACCTTGAAATCAAGGCGCAATATCCTGATGCGCTTTTGTTTTATCGTATGGGTGATTTCTACGAGATGTTCTTTGACGATGCGGTCGCTGCCGCCGGGGCGCTGGATATCGCCCTGACGAAACGTGGCAAGCACGAGGATGAAGATATCCCGATGTGCGGCGTCCCCCATCACGCAGCCGAAGGTTATTTCCTGACCTTGATCCGCAAGGGATTCCGCGTCGCCGTCTGCGAGCAGATGGAAAGCCCCGCAGAAGCAAAGAAACGAGGCTACAAGGCTGTCGTGAAGCGCGAAGTCGTCCGACTGGTCACGCCCGGCACATTGACCGAAGATTCGCTACTGGATGCCCGCCGTCATAATTTCCTGGCCGCCTATCACGCGGTACGTGACGAAGCGGCGCTGGCCTGGGTCGATATTTCGACCGGCGTCTTTCACGTGATGCCCTGCTCATCCGTACAGTTAGCACCCGAACTGGCCCGTCTGACACCGCGTGAAGTGATCGTGGTTGATGGATCAGAAGCGGAATGGTCCGAAACTGTGGAAGAGTCAGGGGCAACGCTGACATCCCTCGGCGCGGCGGCCTTCGACAGTACCGCAGGCATGAAACGCCTTTGCGCGCTTTATAAAGTCGGGTCGCTGGATGCCTTTGGCAGTTTTTCCCGCGCTGAGATTGCTGCGATGGCAGCCGTTGCCGAATATCTTGATATTACGCAAAAAGGAAACCTTCCGCTGTTGCGGCCACCGGTGAAAGAAAGCCAATCAGCCGCCATGCAAATCGATGCCGCGACCCGCCGGTCGCTGGAGCTAACCCATGCGATGAATGGCGGGCGTCAGGGCTCCCTTTTGCATTGCATTGACCATACGGTCACCGCCGGTGGGGCCCGGTTGCTGGAACGCCGTCTGGCCGCGCCTGCCTGCGATTTAGCCGTCATCGCGGCACGTCAGAATATGATCGGATATGTGTCGGACAACGCCCCCTTGCGCGGCGACATTCGTGATGCCCTGCGGGGTGTGCATGATCTGGATCGTGCCTTGTCGCGTCTGGCGCTGGATCGGGGCGGCCCGCGTGACATGACCGCCATCCGCAACACACTGGGGCAGGCGGCGGCGCTGGCCCAGTTACTGCCAGACGATCTGCCAGATATGTTGCAAGACGCCGCACGGAACCTGACAGGGCATGAAGACCTGCTCACCCTGCTTAATGACGCCCTGATCGCGGAACCAGCCCTGCTTGCCCGCGATGGCGGCTTTATCGCGTCGGGTTACGATACCGAATTGGATGAGGTGCGCAAACTGCGGGACGAAGGCCGGTCAGTCATTGCCACCATGCAGTCCCAATATGTAGATCAGTCAGGGGTCACCTCCCTGAAAATCAAGCACAACAATGTCCTTGGCTATTTCATCGAAACCACCGCGACCCATGCGGACAAGATGATGGCACCGCCGCTGAGCGAAGTCTTCATCCATCGCCAGACCACGGCCAATCAAGTCCGCTTTACTACTGTAGAGCTAAGTGAAATTGAAACCCGTATCCTGAACGCCGGTGGCAGGGCGCTGGAAATCGAGAAACGTCTTTATGCCAGTCTGCGGCAGGTCATTGTCGACCAGGCGGGCCCCCTTGGTGCACTGGCGCGGGCGCTGGCAGAGTTTGATCTGGCCGCCGGATTGGCAGAGCTCGCAGTATCTGAAAATTGGGTCAGACCCAAGGTTGATGACAGCCGCGCCTTTGCCATAACCGGCGGTCGCCACCCGGTGGTTGAAGCGGCGCTGCAAAAAGGTGGAACACCCTTCATCGCCAATGACTGCAACTTGTCCGAGGCGCATATCTGGTTACTGACCGGCCCGAACATGGCCGGTAAATCAACCTTTCTGCGGCAGAACGCCTTACTGGCGATCCTTGCACAGATGGGCAGCTTTGTTCCCGCAACAGAGGCGCATATCGGGGTGGTCAGCCAAATATTCAGCCGCGTGGGCGCATCGGACGATCTGGCGCGGGGCCGGTCGACCTTTATGGTTGAAATGGTCGAAACGGCAGCGATCCTCAATCAGGCCGATGACCGGGCGCTAGTGATCCTTGATGAAATCGGGCGCGGCACCGCCACCTATGACGGTTTGTCGATCGCTTGGGCCACACTGGAACATCTGCATGACGTGAACCGGTGCCGGGCGCTTTTCGCCACGCATTATCATGAGATGGCCGCGCTATCGGCCAAACTTGACGGCGTCGATAACGCCACTGTGGCTGTGAAAGAATGGGAAGGCGACGTGATCTTCCTGCATGAGGTACGGCAGGGCACGGCGGATCGCAGCTATGGTGTGCAGGTCGCCCGTCTGGCCGGATTGCCGACCGTCGTGGTGGAACGGGCAAAGGTCGTGCTTGAAGCGCTGGAAAAAGGTGAACGCGAAGGGGGCAGCGCGAAAAAGGCGATTATCGACGATCTGCCATTATTTTCAGCCACGCCAGCGCCCAAGCCGGTCGCGGCAAAGGACTCCGCTGTTGAAAACAAGCTCAAGACGGTTTTACCTGACGAACTTAGCCCCAAAGAAGCGCTTAACTTAATCTATGAACTACAGAGCCTCCTGTAAGGTGGATCTTGATCCACCCTACCTTGGGCTGCGTTTTGCTAAAATGCGCTGCAAGGTCCGGCGGTGCATCGAAAGGCGGCGGGCCGTTTCAGACACATTGCGATCGCACAGTTCATACACCCGCTGAATATGTTCCCAGCGGACCCGGTCGGCGCTCATCGGGTTTTCAGGTGGCGGCGGTAGTTCGTCGGTTCGGGCCAATAGTGCATTGGTGACATCCGTGGCATCCGCAGGCTTTGACAGATAGTCCGTCGCCCCGATCTTGACCGCCGCCACCGCCGTGGCGATGGCACCATAGCCTGTCAGCACGACAATCCGGCTTTCAGGACGGCGGTCGCGCAGGGTTTCCACAACATCAAGCCCGTTGCCATCCTCCAACCGCAGATCGACAACCGCATAGGCCGGCGGGCGGGCTGTCACGATGGCCTTTCCTGCGGCAACCGATCCCGCCATTTCCACGGCAAAACCCCGTTTTTCCATAGCTTTGGCCAATCGGCGCAGAAATGCCTCATCATCATCCACAAGAAGCAAGCTTTTGTCTTCGCCGATATCCAATGCCGTGCTGTTCATCATCTCACCCTTGGTTTTGGGCTTTAATTAGACCTAACAAGTTACGCGTCAACTGAAAGCGGTATTAAACGAAGCCGCATAATGGTCGCATTGATCCCACAGGTCCCGATCCCTATCAATGACCCTACATGAGCGCACCATTTGCGGGTTGATATGGCCGTTTCCGAATTTCAGATGTTTCAGGACCAGCAACGCAGCAACTGGGTCCGTCTGCGCACGCTTGTGACCTTGCGATGGTTCGCTGCGGCCGGTCAGGCAATCACAATTATCGTCGCAGTCAGGGTGTACGGCCTTCAAATCGAAGTGGGCTTGGCCGCAATGGTGATCGGCGCATCCGCGCTGGCCAATATCGTTTCGCTTTTCATTTACCCCGAAAACAAGCGCCTGTCAGAGCGTGAAGCGTCTTTCTGGCTGGTCTTCGATATCCTTCAGCTAAGTGCCTTGCTGTTTCTGACCGGCGGGCTGAACAACCCTTTTGCGATGCTGGTGCTTGCGCCTGTGACAATTGCGGCCACCGTGCTGCATCTACGCAGCACGGCGGTTCTGGGTTTGGCCGCCATTGTACTGATTACCCTTCTCAATCATTTCAGCCTGCCGATTGAAACAAGGCATGGCATCACCCTTGCCTTGCCCGCGCTGTTCCGGTTCGGATTCTGGATCGCCTTGCTGATCGGGGTGGTCTTTCTGGCAATTTACGCCCGTCAGGTCACCACCGAAATGCATGTGATGGGTGAGGCATTGGTCGCAACGCAATTGGCGCTCGCCCGTGAACAAAAGCTAACAGATCTTGGGGGTGTCGTGGCCGCGGCCGCGCATGAATTGGGAACCCCTTTGGCCACGATCAAACTGGTCAGCGGCGAACTGAAAGAAGAATTGGAAAACTATCCAGAGCTTCTGGAAGATGTAGAGCTGATCCGCCAGCAGGCGGACCGCTGCCGCGATATCTTGCATTCCATGGGCCGCATGGGGAAGGACGATCTGCACCTGCGTCACGCCCCGCTGGAAACCGTCGTGCAAGAGGCCGCCGAACCACATATGGACCGGGGCAAATCCGTGATTTTGCAATTGGCGCCCGGCGATGGCGCAGAGGCAACCCAACCCACGATTCCCCGCCGCCCGGAAATCATTCACGGGCTGCGCAACCTGATCCAGAACGCCGTAGATTTTTCGCGCAGTGAGGTACAGATTGAACTGTCGTGGTCGGATAGCGCCATCGCTGTGCGCATTGCCGACGATGGCAAGGGATTTCCGCAATCGGTCATCGGGCGGATCGGCGACCCATATGTGCGCCGCCGCCGCATCACCGAAGATCGCGGGCGCAGGCCCGGCTACGAAGGGATGGGTCTGGGGCTGTTTATCGCCAAAACCCTGCTGGAACGCTCTGGTGCAGAACTTAGCTTTGCAAATAGCGGCAAACATGGCCTCGGGGGCAGGGCCGGACAGGCGACTGGCGGTGCGATTGTCACCGTGCGCTGGCCCATAGAAATTCTATCCCCCGGTGATAGCCAACATGGCGGCGCTTTGGGCGAAAACAAGCGAAACAATCCATGGCCTTAGTCAAATTTCAGACTTAACCATCCATTAACCTTAATGATCGATTTTCCACCCAGTCAACGACGGCAGGATATGTCATGGGTTTGGGTGAATTGATTTTGGTGGCAGTGATCGCAGTCGTTGCCGCTGGCATCATGTTCTGGGCGCTGATACGTGCGCGTCTGAACGCCACACGTCAGAAACCATTGACTATCGCAGACAGCGCCGGTCCGATCTTTCTTTTTCAGGATAAGGTGCTGATCGACGCCACCCCCGATGCGCTGGCGATGCTGCCTTCATATACCAGCCGGATGACAGAATATGAGGCTACGCTTCACGTATTGGCACCGCATTTTCCCGATCTGCGCAATCGGATCGCCGCGCTGGAAGATGGCCATGACCAAATTGCGTATCAACGGGGCGAAGGGCTGCAACTCGCGCTAGAACAACGCAAAGGGATATTGCGGATCGCGGTAAAGGGCACCGTTCATGCCGAACGGCGCGATATGATCGACCACGACGTTAGAATAGCCGAACTGGACATGCTGCGCGACATCATACAGCACACGCCGCAACTAATCTGGCGCGAGGATAAGGCAGGCAAGCTGATCTGGGCGAACCATGCCTATCTGGCATTTTCAGATATGATGACGACGTCGGACAAGACTGCACAGGCAACATGGCCCGACAAGTCGATCTTTCCAGAAACCAATGATTCCGTGCTGAAACGTGGCAACGCCGTCCGCCGTGTTTCTATCACCCAGCCCGACAAAAAAGCGGAACACTGGTTTGATGTGACAAGTGTGGCACAGCCAGATGGATTTCTGCATTTCGCTTCAGATGCGAACGCGGTGGTGCGTGCGGATCAGGAACGGCGCAACTTTGTGCAAACGCTTAGCAAGACCTTTGCGCAGCTTTCCACAGGGCTTGCGATCTTTGACAAGCGGCGCCAGCTGGCCATGTTCAACCCGGCCCTATTGGATATGACCAACCTGCCGTTTGAGTTTCTCAGCAGCCTCCCGTCCATTGACACCGTCCTCGATAAACTACGCGAATCCAGAATGTTACCCGAACCGAAAGACTATGTGTCCTGGCGTGATCGGTTCACGGCCGTCGAAGCCGCCGCCAAGGATGGCACCTATTGCGAAAACTGGAATTTGCCAGCCGGGCAGACCTATCGGGTCACTGGCCGCCCCCATCCGGATGGTGCATTTGCGTTCCTCTTTGAAGATATCAGCGTAGAGGTTTCGCAGACCCGTCGCTTCAGGTCCGATATCGAAACGGCGCAGTCAGTGCTCGATTCACTGCCCGAAGCCATCGCCGTCTTTTCAAGCGCCGGAACACTGGTCATGTCCAACAGCGCTTATGCAAATCTTTGGTCGACATGCACCAGTATCAGCATAGAACAACGTGAAATCGGCACTGAAATCGACGCTTGGCGCACCCGATGCACGCCCACAGGGATCTGGTCTGAATTGCGCAATTTCGTCCATACACTCGGGACCCGGCAATCTTGGTCGAAGACGGCAATCCTTTATGACGGACGTCGGTTGCGCTGTCAGGCGAACCCGCTATCTGGCGGGATGACGATGGTGCAATTCAGTATTGCTGGCCCGGCGCAGCCGGTCATCCAGAAATTGACCAGCGGAGACCCGGCCATTCGCATGGCAAAGCGCTGATTTCGACTTGCAGCTCTTGTGCCAAACCATAGTGTCTGGCCATGATGATCGACCCTATTCAGATTGCCTTGCCGACCGAAGAGACAACAGCAGCCTTGGCCGCAACGATTGCGCCACGGCTTGTGCCAGGTGACGTTATCCTGCTGGAAGGGTCGATTGGTGCGGGAAAATCCGCCTTTGCACGCGCGCTGATCCGCGCACGACTGGGTCGGATGGAGGACGTTCCCTCGCCCACATTCACGCTGGTGCAAACGTATGAAGACCCGGATGGAGATCTTTGGCATTGCGATCTTTATCGTCTGACCGACCCGGATGAAGCATTCGAACTGGGTCTGGATGAGGCATTCGCGACAGCGATCTGCCTCATCGAATGGCCGGACAGGCTGGGTACGTTAACCCCTGACGGAGCGTTGCAGATGCATTTTGCAGCAGGCGACACATCCCACGCGGTGACTATTGCGATGACGCCGGAATGGCAGAAAAAACTGGGGCCGCTGCATGTCTGACCGGTCTGATTTTGTTGATGATTTCATTGCGGGCTCTGCATGGGCAGACTGGCAAAGGCACCCTCTTGCAGGAGATGCGTCCAGCCGCCGCTATGAACGGCTGAGCAGTGGCAGCCAATCAGTGATCCTGATGGACGCGCCTGACGACGCACCAAAGGGCATACGACGTTTCGCCGATATGGTTGCTGTGCTGGAACAGCAGGGACTTTTCCCGCCATCGGTGCTAGCACACTCGACGGACACAGGCATTATGGTTTTGTCGGATTTAGGACCGTTGCATTTTGCGGCATGGCTTGTAAAGCGCCCGGCGGATGAACATGACCTGTATTCAGCGGCAATTGATGTGTTGGCGCGGTTGCATGAAGTGCGCGCCCCTGAATTGCTTTCGCGGATAACACCGGACGTGGCCGCGCAAATGGTTGAAATTTCAGGGACATATTACGCGGAATGTGATGTGTCCGATCTGGCAGGTGAGATGAAGCTTGCCATGGCAACCTATGCGCCTGTGGCCGAAACGCTGGCGCTGCGTGATTTTCATGCGGAAAACCTGATTTGGCGGCCGTCGGAAAAGGGTATGAAACGCGTCGGACTTTTAGACTTTCAGGATGCGTTCATCGCGCCTGCGGGCTATGATCTAATCTCGCTTCTGCGCGACGCCAGGCGCGATGTACCGCCGGAAATCGTAGAGATGATGATCACGCGTTTTATTGAACAGACTGGCAGCGGGCCTGAAATGCGGGCTCAATTGGCTTGTCTGGGGGCCCAGCGCAACCTGCGTATTCTTGGCGTGTTTGGCCGTTTGGCGCGCGAGATGGGAAAGCGCAGCTATGTCGATCTGTTGCCACGGGTCTGGTACAATCTGATGTGCGATCTTG
Source organism: Loktanella agnita (assembly GCF_046640325.1). Classification (NCBI taxonomy): domain Bacteria; kingdom Pseudomonadati; phylum Pseudomonadota; class Alphaproteobacteria; order Rhodobacterales; family Roseobacteraceae; genus Loktanella; species Loktanella agnita. Next base: position 41,713 of record NZ_JBJMBF010000005.1, read on the forward strand.
ACCATCCAGCGTTGGCCAATCTGCGACAGGCCACGCTTGAGACGCTGCCACCACCGACAGATGATCTGCTGCACAGGCTACGCCAATGACGATGCCCGCGCTTTTATTCGCGGCGGGTTTGGGCACGCGTATGGGGCCGTTGGTGGCGGACCGGCCCAAGCCGCTGGTGCAGGTTGCGGGCCGCCCGCTGATTGATCACGCGCTTGAACAGATTGATATTCCCGCCGTCGGCGCCCGCGTGGTCAACCTGCACTATAAACCCGACATGTTACGCGATCACCTGCAGGGGCGCGGGATCACGTTTTCGGACGAAAGCGAACGCCTGTTGGAAACCGGGGGCGGGCTGCGACATGCTTTGCCACTGCTGGGGTCTGGTCCTGTGATCACGATGAATACTGACGCGGTTTGGAAAGGACCAAATCCCGTCCAGATCGTGCTTGATGCATGGCGCGATGAGATGGAGGCGCTGCTGTTGATCGTCCCGAAAGCACAGGTTTCGGGCCATCTGGGCAAAGGCGATTTTCGTATTGATGACGCAGGCCGGCTGCATCGCGCGCCAGAGTCGATTTATACCGGGCTTCAGATTATCCGGACGGAAACGCTTGATCAGGTTACAGAAGATGCGTTTTCGATGAATGTGGTTTGGAACCAAATGGCTGCGCGCGGCGGGCTTTATGGCGTTAGCTATACCGGGCAATGGTGCGATGTGGGCCAACCGTCCAGCATTGCACTGGCCGAGGCGATGCTGGATGTTTGACCCCGCTGACAGCGCCCGGGTTTTCGGAGTCCCCCCCGGTGTTGATTTTGCGCAAGCGCTGGTGACGGGTTTGCTGAACCGCATGGGGCCGATGACGCCGGATCAATGGGCCCGGACAGAGATTTACGTGAATACCACCCGCATGCGGCGCCGTATTCGCACCGTGTTTGATGCAGGCCCCGCGCGACTGCTGCCGCGTATCAGGCTGATCACCGATCTGGCAGATGACCGAGTACCCTTGAATATGAATATCCCGCCTGCGGTGTCACCCCTGCGGCGGCGGCTGGAATTGTCGCAATTTGTCGCCAAGCTGCTGGAACAGGCCCCGGACCTTGCCCCGCATACGGCGCTTTATGATCTGTCCGACAGCCTTGCCGATCTGATGGATGAGATGCAGGGCGAAGGTGTCAGCCCTGACGCGCTGATGGGTCTGGATGTTTCGGACCAATCCGGCCATTGGGACCGCGCTCTGCGTTTTTTGAAAATCATCACGCCGTTTTTTGGCGAAACTGACGCGGCACCCGACAAGGAAGCCCGCCAACGCCGAGTGATCGAAGTGTTGGCCGCGCGGTGGGCTGAACAACCGCCGTCACATCCGATCATCGTTGCGGGTTCCACCGGGTCACGCGGCGCGACGGGATTGTTCATGCAGGCCGTCGCGAAACTGCCGCAAGGTGCGATCATATTGCCCGGATTCGATTTCGATCTGCCCCAGCTGGTCTGGGACAGCATGGTTGACGTAATGACAGCCGAAGATCACCCGCAATACCGTTTCCGCCACCTGATGGATTTGCTGCACATCGACCACACTGACATTGGGATGTGGACAAAGACTGCGCCGGTGCGCGTTGCGCGCAATCGGCTGGTATCGCTGTCATTGCGCCCTGCGCCTGTAACCAGCCAGTGGTTAGAAGAAGGGCCTAAACTGGGCGATTTAACGGAAGCAACCGAAGGGTTAACGCTGGTCGAGGCTGCATCGCCACGGGCAGAGGCCGAGGCAATCGCGCTGCGTCTACGGCAGGCCGTGGATGAGGGGATCACCGCCGCGCTGATCTCTCCCGACCGGATGCTGACACGGCAGGTGACGGCGGCGCTGGATCGTTGGAATATTGTGCCCGATGATAGTGCTGGCACGCCGCTGGCCTTGACGCCGCCCGGTCGGTTGTTGCGCCATGTGGCAGAGATTTTCGGAAAACCGCTGACGTCTGAGATGCTGTTGGTTTTGCTCAAACACCCGCTGACCCATTCCGGCGGGACAGATCGCGGGCCGCATCTGCTTTATACCCGCGAGCTGGAGCTGCATTTGCGGCGGTATGGACCCCCCTTTCCGACCGCCGAAAGCTTTGCCAAATGGGCGGGGGGCGATGAAGATAAGCAGCGTTGGGCAGGGTGGATTGGCACATTACTTTGCGCGCATGAAGATGTGGGGCCGCTGCCCCTTGCTGATCATTTGGCTGCCCATCTTGATTTGGCCGAACGGCTGTGCGCTGGATTCAGTTCGTCGGGTGCTGGTGAACTGTGGGAAAAAACCGAAGGCAGAAAAGCCAAAAGCGTTTGTGCTACATTAGAACATGCTGCAGATGCCGGTGGTATCATGTCGGTCAGGGACTATACTGCGCTATTCAACACGATTATTTCCGACGAAGTCGTTCCAGAGCATGATAAGGGTCATCCAAATATTCTGATCTGGGGCACGTTAGAAGCCCGCGTGCAGGGCGCTGATCTGACCATATTAGGCGGCATGAACGATGGTGTTTGGCCAGCAGCCCCATCCCCCGACCCTTGGCTGAACCGCGTCATGCGCAAGGATGCCGGGTTGTTGCTGCCTGAACGCCGCATCGGTCTGTCGGCCCATGATTACCAGCAAGCCATCGCGGGCAAAGAGGTGTGGATCACGCGCGCCAAACGGTCGGCGGATGCGGAAACAGTGCCGTCGCGCTGGGTGAACCGGTTGACCAATCTGTTGCAGGGGCTGCCTGCACAAGGGGGTGATGCAGCCTTGTCCCGGATGCGCGCGCGTGGCGATGACTGGCTGGCAATGGCCGCAGCGCTGTCGTCGCCATCGGAACGCACTGCGCCCGCGCCGCGCCCTGCGCCTTGCCCGCCTGTTGCGGCCCGCCCCGATCACCTGTCGGTCACACAGATCAAAACATTGATCCGCGATCCTTTTGCCATTTATGCCCGCAAGGTACTGCGCTTGGATTCACTGGATCCGCTTGTCCCAGAGGCGAACGCGCCATTGCGTGGGATCATCGTGCACAATATCCTCGAACGATTTGTCAACGCGGGTCACGATGCCAGCGACCGCGATGCGTTGATGCAAATCGCGACCGAAGAATTCACGCAGCAATGTCCATGGCCAACGATCCGCGCACAGTGGATGACGCGGATGGAACGCGCGGCGGACGTATTTTTGGCCGGTGAGGCAGAGCGGCAGGCGCAGGCCACACAACATATGATCGAGCTGAACGGCAAAATCACCATCCCCTTGGTTGGTGTCACCCTGACCTGCAAGGCGGATCGCATTGATTTGACGGCGGCCGAGGATGCCTTGATTTACGACTACAAAACCGGTGCGGTACCCACCGGACCGCAGCAGGAAAAATTTGACAAGCAATTGTTGCTAGAGGCCGCGATGGTCGAGCGTGGTGCTTTTGAGGCGTTGGGACCGCGCCCGGTCAGTCGTGCCCAGTTCATCGGGGTCAATGCATCAATGAAGGTTGTGGATGCCCCATTGGACAAGCAGCCCCCGGATGAGGTTTGGGTAGAGCTGGAAAAGCTTTTCAGTCGTTGGCGTGATCTTGATCGCGGGTATACCGCCCGGCTGGCGCTGTTTTCCAAGTTGGATTTCAGCGATTTTGACCATTTGTCCCGCTATGGCGAGTGGGAGACGAGCGATGATCCGGTGCCGCAGGTGCTGAAATGATCCGCGATGCGGCCACGCAGCGGCAGGTGGATGCCGCCGATCCGCGCAGCTCCACATGGCTGTCGGCGAATGCGGGTTCGGGCAAGACCCGCGTGCTGACTGATCGGGTGGCGCGGTTGTTGCTCGAAGATGTCTCGCCCCAGAATATCCTGTGCCTGACCTATACAAAGGCCGCCGCCGCCGAGATGCAGAACCGCCTGTTCAAACGGCTCGGCGCTTGGGCGATGATGGCGGATGATGCGTTGCGTGCCGAATTGCAAAGCCTTGGCGTGGACCGTGCGATCGACGCGGACAGGCTGCGTGCCGCCCGGACGCTGTTTGCCCGTGCGATTGAAACGCCCGGCGGGTTGAAGATCCAGACAATCCATTCCTTCTGCGCCAGCATTTTGCGCCGCTTCCCGCTCGAGGCAGGGGTCAGCCCGCAGTTCCGTGAAATGGAAGAGCGCGCGGCAGCGCTGTTGCGGGCCGAGGTGATGGATGGGTTGATTACCGGGGCTGGGGCCGCAGTTGTCACGGATCTGCTGACCCATTTCACCGGGGACGATCTGGAACGGTTGACCGCGGAAGTGGCCGGAAAGCGCGCTTATTTTCAACGTGACGTGACCCGTGCAGAAATTTACACGGTCGTCGGGATCGCACCGCATCTGACCGCTGAAACCTTGCTGGCAGAGGTATTGGACGCAGACGATCTGCGCCTGATCCATGATCTGCGGCGGGCCTGTGACAAGGGTAGTAAGACAGATGCCACCGCTGGTGCGAAGCTGACCGCGATCTCGGTCGCTGGCCCGCCCACATTGGCCGATCTGAAGGTGTTGGAAGACGTTTTTCTGACCGGCGCAGGGGCAAAGGAGCCGTTTTCAGCCAAGATCGGAAAGTTCCCGACAAAGGCCGTGCGCGAAGCCAATGCTGATCTGATGGCGGATATCGAACCGATCATGGAGCGGGTTGCGGAAATGCGCGACACCCGTCTGGGTCTGATCGCGGCAGAGCGGACTTGGGCCATGTACCGCTTTGCCCAAGCCTTTATCCCGGCTTATGAAGCGCGGAAACTGGCGATGGGGATGCTGGATTTCGACGATCTGATCGGCAAGGCCAAGGCCTTGCTGACGGATCGGGACGTGGCGCAATGGGTGCTGTTTCGGCTGGATGGCGGCATCGACCATGTGCTGGTGGACGAAGCGCAGGATACCAGCCCGACGCAATGGGCCGTGATCGAACAGTTGACGCAGGAATTTGCCAGCGGCGAGGGCGCGCGACCGGATCAGAAACGCACCGTGTTTGTCGTGGGCGACAAGAAACAGTCGATCTATTCTTTCCAAGGCGCGGACCCTGCGGCCTTTGACCAGATGAAGGACCATTTTCACAGCGCGCATATGGCGGTGGACAAGCCGTTCGCTGTTACCTCGCTCGACCATTCGTTCCGGTCATCGCAGGCGATCCTGTCGGTCGTCGATGAAACCTTTACCGGCGACCGGGCCGCGGGCATGGATGACAGCCTGACCCATATTGCATTTAAAACTGAAATGCCGGGCCGGGTCGATCTGTGGCCGGTGATTGAGAAATCAACCGAAGAGGATGATCGCCAGTGGTTTGAACCGGTCGATCAGCCCAGTGGGACGGATCACACTGTGCGCATGGCCCAGCGCGTGGCAGAACAGATCAGGCGCATGATCACGGAAGAAATGATACCTGTCGAAATCGGCAATAGCGGCCAGTACCAGCGTCGCCCGATCACCGAAGGCGATTTCCTGATACTGGTGCAGCGCCGGTCAGACCTGTTTGCCGAGATTATCCGCGCCTGCAAGGCGGCGAACCTGCAAATCGCGGGGGCGGACCGGCTGCGCGTGGGTGCTGAACTGGCCGTCAAGGATCTTGCTGCGCTGCTGCGCTTTCTGGCTTTGCCAGAGGATGATCTGTCGCTTGCTTGCGCGTTACGTTCGCCGCTGTTCAACTGGTCAGAGCAGGATTTGTTCACACTGGCCCATCGTCGGACATCAAAATTCCTGTGGCCCGCATTGCGCGATGGGCATTATCCCGAAACACTTTCCATCTTGCATGACCTGCGCGGTCAGGCTGATTTTCTGCGCCCTTATGACCTGATTGAACGCATCCTGACCCGCCATGACGGGCGGCGGTCCCTGCTTGCCCGATTGGGACCAGAGGCCGAAGACGGGATCGACGCGCTGCTGTCACAGGCGTTGGCCTATGAAAGTAACGGCGTTCCCAGCCTGACCGGATTCCTGAGCTGGATGGACACGGATGATCTTGAAATCAAGCGTCAGATGGACAGTCAAGGTGATCGCATCAGGGTGATGACGGTGCATGGTGCCAAAGGGTTGGAAGCACCGATTGTCATTTTGCCCGACACGGCGAAACGTCCGATCAATGTCAATGCAGAGCTGCTGCCCGCCGGGGATCATCTGGTCTGGAAAACACCCGCTGCAGAGTCTGTGGCCGCTGTGGTTGACCTGCGTGAAAACGTCATTTCCGATCAGGCCCGCGAACGTCTGCGCCTACTGTATGTCGCCATGACCCGCGCTGAAAAATGGCTGATTGTCGGGGCTGCTGGGGATGTGGGTGACGGGGATGCAAGCTGGTACAACATCGTTGCCGACGGCATGCGCCAGCGCGGCGATGTTGATGCGCCGGCGGGTGATTTGACAATTAAGCGTGTGGAGCATCTAAATTGGAACGCAGGTGATCTGGTCAGTGTAAGCAGACCAGTTGAACCTGAAGTATCGCCCCCTGATTTCGCACCCGTGGTTCAGCCTGCCCCCCTGCGCACCATCGCCCCGTCAGAGCTGCCGGGGCCAAAGGTATTGCCGGGGGATCAGCCCGGTGATGCCGAAGCGCTGGAGAAAGGCACGCTGATCCATCGGTTATTGGAACATCTGCCACTGGCCGCGCCAGAGGATCGCCATGCGCTTGGCCTGCAACTACTTCAGGGGGCGGACCCAACCCTATCCGATCTGGTGGTCGCTTTGCTGGAAACCCCTGCACTTGCGCCGTTATGGACCGAAACTGCATTGACCGAGGTTGATATCACAGCCGAAATCGCTGGTCTGGGCCGGATACACGGTGCAATTGACCGGCTGATCGTGACCCCGGGCAAGGTGCTGGCCGTCGATTACAAATCAAACCGGCTTGTCCCCGAAACACCGCAACAAACCCCATCGGGACTGGTGGCACAGATGGCGGTTTATGATGCCGCATTGCGCCAGATTTACCCGGATCAGGATATGCAGATGGCTATCCTTTGGACAGAAACGGCGCAGCTGATGGTTTTACCGCCAGCGATGCTTCACGAAACGCTGAATACGATCAGCGTACCTTGACCAAAGGGTTCAGTGTTCTTAGGTCTGGTGACCAATGCTTTTCCCAAGGAGTAGCCTGATGGCAACCGTAGCTGTGACCGATTCCACCTTTGACGCCGAAGTCCGTCAATCCGATATCCCTGTTGTCGTGGACTTCTGGGCAGAATGGTGCGGCCCCTGCAAACAGATCGGCCCGGCATTGGAAGAACTGTCGGACGAGATGGCTGGCAAGGTGAAGGTCGTCAAAGTAAACATCGACGACAACCCCAATTCACCCGCGCAACTAGGTGTGCGCGGCATCCCGGCGCTATTTGTCTTCAAAAACGGCGAAGTCGTATCGAACAAAGCTGGCGCCGCCCCGAAAGCGGCCATTCAAGGCTGGATCGAAGATTCGATCTAAAGGCGGGATCATATCCGTAGACAGGGCGCCCATGTGGCGCCCTTTTTCGTATCAAACCGGCCAACCGTGACCCTGTAAAACGGTGCGGATACGGCGCAGCGCCTCTGGTCGGCCTGCGTTGATCGCACGTTTCTGCAAAAACCAGTAAAGATAGGTGGCATAATCTGGTGTGTGACTGCCAACGGAGGCAAAAGCCGTTTCGACGCCAAGGTCGTGCACTTTCAACGCGATATGGTGGAAGTCGATTTTTCCAAACAAAATCAAGGGCTTGCCGAAAAAATACCCATCAAAGCCGACACCGGAATTTTGGGTAACGATATAGTCGCAGCATTGCAGATACCGCTCTGTCCCGCTGCTGCGCACGTAAAGCCTTTCATGCTGATCCAGCAGGGTTTCCAGCGCGTGCCGGTCTTCGTTGCTATAGATTTCAGAGGGGTGCAATGTCGCCAGCACATAGCGTTCGCGGTCATGCTCCAACACGGCCCGAAGCATGTCGATCGGGCTACAGGACTGGAATGAGCGTTTCCGCGTCAACTGCCCTTGCAGTGGTACAAAAACAAAACCGTCCTTACGAATACGATCCGTCGCCCCGTCGAACAGCCGTTTCTGCCAGAACCGATAGAAATTTGCGGCTTTGCGCGGATCGCTTTCCGCCGGGTCAAACCGGTCTTGTGCGACCGGCCAGTCCCAGCGCCGCCCATGTTTTTCGATATGCCAGAACGGATAATGATAGGTGCTGCGAAAGGTCAGCCCGCGCGGCGTGACCGGTTCCTGCATCAGGAACATACTATAGCCGGGCCGTTCCGCAGCGCGCAGCCGGGCCGCATCGTCATCTGCATCAAAATCGATATCAAGACCTGAGGCCGTCACCACCTCACAAATTTTGTGAATGAAATTGTGACGCCCGGCTGCCGCTTGTTTACGAAGTTTCGGATGCAGATAAAATGTGATTGTGTCAGCGCCGGTCATGCGCGCGAAGCTAGCCGCAGAGCGCCCCCATCACAAGATGCCGGGGTTGTCGGACATGGGTGGACCAGCCATATAAGTCTGAACCTTGTAAGGAGCGGACGATGGCAGAAGAGAAGTTTCCCGGTTGGCACGGCACCACGATCATTGGTGTGCGCAAAGACGGCAAGGTTGTCATCGCCGGTGATGGGCAGGTCAGTCTGGGGCAGACCGTGATCAAAGGCACCGCCCGCAAGGTACGCCGCCTGTCGCCCGGTGGGCAGGACGTCATTGCTGGTTTCGCCGGGTCCACCGCCGATGCCTTTACCCTGCTGGAACGACTGGAAAAAAAGCTGGAGGCCACGCCGGGTCAGCTGGCCCGCGCGTCGGTCGAGCTTGCCAAGGACTGGCGCACCGACAAATACCTGCAAAAGCTGGAAGCGATGCTGATCGTCAGCGACGGCAAGGAATTATTCGTCATCACCGGCGCGGGTGATGTGCTGGAACCAGAGCATGATATCGCCGCCATCGGCTCTGGCGGGAACTATGCGCTGGCCGCTGGGCGCGCGCTGATGAACACCGAGCTATCCGCCGAGGATATCGCCCGCCGCGCTATGGCGATTGCGGCGGATATTTGTGTTTACACCAATGGCAATCTGACTGTCGAAGAGCTTGGGCAGGGTTAACACATGATCGAACGTGATGATCTGAAAGCCGCGATTGGCAGCGGGCTGTTGACTGAAAAGCAGGCCGCAGGGCTGATTGGGCTTGCTGACAGCCGCCGCGGTGCCCGCAATGATCTTGCGCCGGGTGATGAACCGTTTGAGCTGTTCAAAGGGTTCAACGAAATCTTCATCGTGATTGGGATGATTATTCTGGCCACCGGCTGGGCTGGGGTCTGGGCTGCGACGACCGCGCTGGATGTCTATAACGCGACCCGAAACATGGTAATCGCTGCTGTCATCGGTGCCGCACTGCTTTGGTTGCTGTCGGAATATTTCATCAGCAGGCGCCGTATGGTCGCGCCTGCCATCACGCTATCTGTGATGTTTGCGGTGAATGCCGCCATCGGCTTTATCGCCAGCATGTCTGACGTGTTTATGGTGCCGCAAGGCGACTACACCAGTGTGCCGCTGCCGCTGTTCCTGACCACGATTGCACTGCTTGTCTATTGGTGGCGCTTTCGGGTGCCCTTTGCCATGGCGATGATTGCCGTGGGGCTTTTCATCGTGGCCATCGTGTTTACCGCCAGCCGGGGCGGGGATGTGGGCGGTATCAGCGATCTGTTCTTGCTGTCAGCGGGCGGACCTTTTGCCTGGATCACCTTGGTTCTTGGGCTTTTGGTTTTTGCCGTCGCTATGATGTTCGACATGAGCGATCCGCACCGTGTGACCCGCCGTTCGGCCAATGGGTTCTGGCTGCATGTGGTGGCCGCACCTGCGCTTGTGAATACTATCGCGCTGAGCCTGCTGGATCGGGAGACATTTGGCGCGAACCTTCTGTTGCTGTTCATCCTTGGGCTTTTCGCTGTTGTCGCCATCGTGATTGATCGCCGCTCTTTCCTGATCGCTGCAATCGGCTACATCGTTGCATTGGCCGCAGGCGTCATGGGCGGCGAGGGTGCCTCAATCACCGTACTGATCCTGGGGATCGTGCTGCTGCTGCTTGGTGCGTTCTGGGAAAGAATCCGTGCGCTTATTTTGCGCCTGATGCCGGGCTTTGTCCCGCTGCACAGGCTTCCACCATCTCATGTTTAAGGACTGATATGACAGACCTCACCCCCCGCGAAATCGTTTCGGAACTTGATCGGTTTATCATCGGACAAAAGGACGCCAAGCGCGCCGTGGCCGTGGCCCTGCGCAACCGTTGGCGGCGCAAGCAATTGGGCGATGATCTGCGTGATGAAGTGTATCCCAAGAACATCCTGATGATCGGACCCACCGGCGTCGGCAAGACAGAAATCAGCCGCAGGTTGGCCAAACTGGCGCGCGCACCCTTTATCAAGGTAGAGGCGACGAAGTTCACCGAGGTCGGCTATGTCGGTCGCGATGTGGAACAGATCATCCGCGATCTTGTTGATACCGCCATTCTGGATACCCGCGAACATATGCGCGAGGATGTGCGCGCAAAGGCCCATCAGGCCGCCGAGGATCGAGTGATCACTGCCGTGGCCGGCACTGATGCCCGCGACAGCACCCGCGATATGTTCCGCAAAAAGCTGAAATCCGGAGAGCTGGATGACACGGTGATCGAGCTTGAGCTGACCGACAGTTCGAACCCTTTGGGCGGCTTTGAAATCCCCGGCCAGCCCGGTGGTGGTATGGGCGGCATGATGAATCTGGGCGATCTTTTCGGTAAAGCCATGGGTGGCCGGACCGTAAAGAAAAAATTGACCGTCGCCGAAAGCTACGAGACGCTGATCGCAGACGAGGCGGACAAGCTGCTGGATGATGAAGCGGTTTCCAAAGCTGCGCTGGAAGCGGTGGAGCAGAACGGTATTGTTTTCCTTGATGAGATCGACAAAGTCTGCGCCCGTGCCGACGCGCGTGGTGCCGATGTCAGCCGCGAAGGTGTGCAGCGTGACCTGCTGCCATTGATCGAGGGTACGACCGTCAGCACCAAACACGGCCCGATCAAGACCGACCATATCCTGTTTATCGCGTCCGGCGCTTTCCATGTGGCCAAGCCATCTGATCTGCTGCCCGAATTGCAGGGCCGCCTGCCCATCCGCGTCGAGCTGCGTGCGCTGACAGAGGATGATTTTGTACGGATCCTGACCGAGACGGATAATGCGTTGACCTTGCAGTATACCGCGCTGATGAAGACCGAACAGGTCACGGTAAGCTTCACCCCCGAAGGCATTCAGGCGCTGGCCAAAATCGCGGCAGAGGTCAACGAAGCCGTCGAAAATATTGGCGCGCGCAGGCTTTATACCGTGATGGAACGGGTGTTTGAGGATCTGTCTTTCAACGCGCCCGATCAGGCGGGTGATGAGATTGCCGTCGATGCGGATTTCGTCGAGAAACATCTGGGCGAATTGTCACGATCTATGGATGTCAGCCGTTACGTGCTGTGAACAATCGCGCGGCGCTTGTCACGCAACGGCGTCGCGCGACATTATGTTGGTGTGATCAGCAAAAATGGTCTGATCACGACCCGCGTTTTTCGCACGGTAAAGCGCGTCATCCGCACCACGGATCGCGCGATCGATGCGCGTGTCGCTTTCCTTGCTAAATCCACCGATAGAGATCGACACGCTGATCAGTTTATCGTCAAACTGTACAAATGTTTCGGCAACACTTTGTCGCAGTCTTTCGGCGGCCGCATAGCCATCGACAACGGTATAATCTGACAGGAAAATCAGGAACTCTTCACCGCCAAAACGGCAGACGATATCATTTTGACGGGTCCCTTCGGCCAGCACTTTTGCAACTTTCTGAATGACGGCATCCCCGGCCAAGTGCCCATAGGTGTCATTGATCCGTTTGAAATGGTCGATGTCGATCATCAACGCCACGCCGCGCAACTGCGGAGCTTGTTCCATTTGGTTGAAAAAATATTCGCGCGTCGCCACATCGGTCAGCCTGTCGCGATTCACCAGACGCTGCAATTCGCTGTTCAGGCGGATATTTTTGCGTACCTGCGCCCATACGAACAGGCAAAATGGAAAGGCTGTGATCAATGTGACGATGGGCGCATATCGCATAGATCTGACGGCCAGATCTGGCGGATAGATGAGGTAAATTAGCACTTGAGCAACAAAAATTGCACTGATGGTGGTCAAGACCGCCACAACGCTTACCCCGCGCCAAGATTCTAGCTTGCGCTTCATTCATTCATCCATTGTTGAGCGCCCCCAATAGCCCATCGAGTATGAGAATTTCCTTAACGTAGCCGCCGCCTGTACCGCCGCTAAGAAAAGATCAGATCTGGTCTGTCTTTTGCTTTCGCTTCCCCGCTGCCCGGCGCACAAAGGCACGATGATCATACAATCAACTTACGTCCAATTTTTGCGCGACAATGCCCCGTTTCTTGCTGCCGGGGCGCTGCTGGCGGCGCTGTCGAGCTTTGGCCAGACTTTTCTGATCTCTGTGTTCGCTGGGGAAATCCGGGCAGAGTTCGGTCTGTCTAATGGCGATTGGGGGTTGCTTTACATGGTGGCGACCATGGCTTCGGCGGCAGTCATGGTCTGGGGCGGATCGCTGACAGACCGGTTTCGGGCCCGCGATTTGGGCGTAACGATCTTAGGTTTGCTCGCACTGACCTGTTTGGCGATGGCATGGAACACCCATGTGATCGGTCTGCTTTTGGTCATTTTTTTCCTGCGGTTTTTTGGGCAGGGGATGTCGAGCATGATTTCAGTCGTGGCCATCTCGCGTTGGTTCATCGCCACGCGCGGGCGCGCGTTGGCGATTGCGGCGCTGGGGTTTATCAGCGCGGAAATGGTGCTGCCGGTCACAACGGTCTGGATCAAATCCCATGTGGACTGGCGCAGTATCTGGGTTGGGTTTGCCTATATCATTTTGGCGTTGATTCCACTGCTTTGGATGCTTTTGAAACTGGAGCGGACGCCGCAGGCCACGGCGCAACATGACATCGCGACCGGCATGAATGCCCGCCACTGGACCCGGGCACAGGCGCTGCGCCATCCGTTGTTCTGGGTTCTTGCGCTTTCCATGGCGCTGTTCCCGATGATGGCGACCACATTTTGGTTTCATCAGGTGCATTTCGCCGAGATCAAGGGCTGGGATCATTTGACACTGGTTGCGGTGCTGCCGTTGGGCACCGCGAGTTTTATGGCATCGAATTTCCTGTTTGGCTGGGCCGTTGACCGGTTTGGCGTATCCCGTCTTTTGCTGGTCTATCTGCTGCCCTATACCGTTGCTTTCGTCATGCATGGCTTTGCGACCAGTATCGTGTGGACAGCGATTGGTGTGATGCTGATGGGTTTGGCCGGGGGCGGGCAATCGACCTTGCCCGGTTCAGTCTGGAGCACCTATTTCGGGACCGCACATATCGGGGCGATCAAATCTGCGGCGATGGCACTTGCTGTGCTGGGATCCGCGATCGGGCCGGGCTTGTCAGGCTGGTTGATTGATGCGGGTGTCGGGTATGAAAACCAACTGCTGGCCTATTCGTCTACTTTTGTCTTTGCATCGCTTGCAATGATTATACCGCTACGGCGCGCGAACGCACAGCTAGCGGCCCCGGCGTAGATAGACGTAATAGGCCCCGTGCCCGCCATGTTTGATATGCGCCGGGGTCACCTGCAAGATCACGTGGTTTAGCGGCGGCAAGGCCAGCCATTGCGGAACCTGATGACGCAGCACGCCGTGCCGCGTCGGGATCGGCCCGCCATCGTCGCGATCTTTGCCTTTGCCAGTGATCACCAGCACAAGCCGTCGCCCAAGTGACTGTGCGCCCAAGATAAAAGAGACAAGTTCCGGATGCGCCTCTGCCATGGTCATACCGTGAAGGTCGATCCGCGCCTCTGGCTTCAGCTTGCCCCGTTTCATTTTGCCAAAGGATTTATGGTCCATATGGACGGGCGCTTTGCCAAGTCGGTCGTTGATGTTCGGGAGCAGGTCATGTGGCCGTGCCGCGCGCGCGCTTTGACCAACACTGAAATCCGGGGCGGGGTCGCGGGGGGCGGGGGGTTTTTTCGGTGCGCTCACAGGCGGCGATTGTTTGGGTTTCTGCGGGTCGAGCGGGACCGCGCGGTCTGCGACCTTGTCCCAAAGCGCACGCTCTTCCGGCGACAGATGACGGGGGCGGCGCATTAGGATTTTGTCACGATCTGATGGGCAAGTGCTTTTGGTAAAAGCAAAATCATGCGCCCGGGATCGTTAATCTGACCGGCTTGCTGACCCGCCTGGTCGCCTGTGCCAAAAAAGATATCGGCGCGTTGTGCGCCTTTGATTGCTGATCCGGTGTCTTGGGCGATCATGAGGCGGGAAAGGGGTGCATTGCCCAGCTTTTCGATCCAGACCGGCGCGCCGAGTGGTGTAAAATCCGGATCGACCGCGATGCTGCGCCCGGCGCTGACAGGGCGGCCCATTGCGCCGATGGGTCCGTGACTGTCGGGTAAATCATTGATCTCACTAAAGAAAACATAGCTTTCATTTTCCCACAGCAGCGCGCGGCCTTGATCCGGGTTGTCGCTGACCCATGCGCGGATCATGTCGGCGGAGACCTCAGCCGGTGTCATAATCCCGCGTGCGATGAGCATTTTTCCGACCGATTGGTAGGGATGACCGTTCTTTGCGGCAAAGCCGACTCGTGTCGGACTTCCGTCGGACATGCGTATGCGGCCTGACCCCTGCACTTGAAGAAAAAACACATCCACCGGATCGGCGAGCCAGGCGATTTCCAACCCTTTGCCTGCGAGTGGTCGGCCTTCTTCGATCTGTCGCCGCGTCAGATATGGGCGATCCGGTGTCAGATCATCGGGTACTGCGTAGATCGGGTAGGGGTATGCGTCGCTTTGTTGGCGTGCGCCTTTCAGTTCCGGTTCAAAATAGCCGGTGAACAGCATGGGGGTGCCGTCTTCGACCAGAACAGGTAGAAACTGCGTTTCAAAAAAGGCGCGTGCTGTGTGGGTAGTGCGCGCGGCCATACAGACATCTGCCCATACCGGATCAGAAAGCTGATCGCTGGAGGTCAAAAAAACATCAAGGGCGGCCTGATGATTATCAGCCGCCCATCCGTTCAAATCGTCAAAGGACAGTAATCTATAGCTCGCCCCGGACATCACACAGCCGACACAGGTTCATTCGCCGGTCGCGACAAGCCGCCAGTTGGGGTCGCCGGCATCCATCTTGCGGGAAAAGGTCCAGCTGTCTTTCTGGCGCTTGATCTCTGTCGCGCTGCCTTCGATCACGTCACCGCCATTGTCGCGGACCACTGATGTCAGTTCGCTTTTGAAACGAACCGTAATCTCGCCTTCTTTGGTGGTTTCGTCGAATTCCGCCGTTGTCAGGGTCATATCGCTGATCCCGATAAAGTTGGCTTCGACCGTGACACCTTGACGCTGGCGTTCATCAACAACGGTGGCGAATGCCTCGTAGATATCTTCGGAGATGAAAGGCAGGATGCTTTCCAGATCGCCTTTTTCAAATGCCATCAGGATCATTTCGTACGCTCCACGGGCGCCACCCAGAAATTCACCCACGTTGAAGGGTGGATCGACGCGCTTCATCGCGGCAAGTGCCTGCGCGCTATCAGAGCCTTCGGGCACGTGATCGGTGATATCCAGATCGGGGCCACCTTCGATCACGTCAAATTCAGGACGCTGGCGGCGGCGGTCCACATCAGGGCGGGTCACCGCAGGTTTTTCATAGCCTTCGCGCGTGCCAAGGACGCCGCGCAACCGCAGGATCAGGAAAATCGCGATGCCAGCAAGCACCAAAAGCTGGATAATCGGTGAGTTCATCGAAACCTCTTTCAGGGTGGGCATGGAAACACCCCCGTTCGGACCCTATGTAGGTGAGGGGTAGCGTCAAGTCCACCTTACCGCATAGAAGTATAGAAAGGCACGCATCATGTGGCTGTTATTCGCGTTTATCGCCATCCCGATGATCGAAATCGCGCTGTTCATTCAGGTTGGCGGTCTGATTGGCCTATTGCCGACGCTGTTGATCGTGCTGCTGACGGCGGTTGCGGGGACTTATTTGGTGCGCAATCAAGGTCTGCGCGAGTTGGGGAACCTACAACGTGCCTTTACCGATCTGCGCGACCCGACCGAACCGCTGGCAAATGGTGCGATGATCCTTTTTGCGGGGGCACTGCTGCTGACGCCCGGTTTTTTCACCGATGCCGTTGGTCTGTCACTTTTGGTGCCGGGCGTTCGTAAGTCCGCCTATGTCTGGCTGCGTTCCAAGATCAAGGTAAAGAGCTTTCGCATGGGCGAAAACCCGCAAGAGCGCCCGGATGATCAGGTTATTGATGCCGATTTCAAGGATGTTACCCCAGATAAGCGCCCAACACATGGCAATTCTGGCTGGACCCGGCATTGAGGACCTGAACACAGGCTGATAGGAACGCGCCAAGCAAATTTAACCGGAGCGTTTCCAATGTCTGATACCCCCGAAAACGGCGCAGAGCCCGCACAGCAGCAAGCACAGGTGAAAAGCCGCGTGCTTGCGCAATATATCCGCGACATGTCCTTTGAAAATATTCTGGCGCAAAAGGGCGTCAGCGGGGACGCACAGCCGGAAATTCAGGTGCAGGTTAACCTTGATGCGCGCAAGCGGTCTGCTGACAACCAGTATGAGATCATCACAAAGCTGAACATCACCAGCAAGACCAAGGACAAGGGCGAGCCGCTTTTTGTTCTTGAGATTGAATACGCCGGTGTTTTCCATGTGGAAGGTGTACCCGAAGAGCAGATGCACCCTTATCTGTTGATCGAATGCCCACGGATCACCTTCCCGTTCCTGCGCCGGATCGTCAGCGATGTGACCCGTGATGGTGGTTTCCCACCGTTGAACCTAGAGACAATCGACTTTTTGGCGCTTTACCGCACCGAGCTTGCCCGCCGGGCAGAGACCGAAAAAGCCAAAGTAAACTAAGACGACCTTTTCCAAAGCGCGCCGTCGCCCAGGCTGTCGATAAAGGCAGAATGGGCGGCGGCTTCTTCATTGGTGAGCTTTGATTGTAGCGGTGTCGGCCGTGGTGTCGGCCGCCAATCATCTGATTTTGTATCGCCGCCGGCCCGTTGCGTATTTGCCGAAAGCGCAAAGTCAGGTTGCCGCCCGCCGATCAGTTCCAGATAAACCTCTGCCAAGATTTCACTGTCGAGCAGCGCGCCGTGCAGCGTCCGTGATGTGTTGTCGATACCAAACCGGCGGCAAAGCGCGTCTAGCGAGGCGGGCGAGCCCGGAAACCGCCGCCGCGCAATCGCCAATGTGTCTAGCGCTTGGTCCATCGGCAGTAGTGGTCTGTTCAGCCAGCCCAGTTCAGCGTTGAGAAATTTCATGTCGAATGCTGCGTTGTGGATGACCAATCTGGCATCCCCGATGAAATCAACGAAATCCTGCGCGATATCCCGAAAGAGCGGCTTGTCCCGCAGTGTCTGCTGGCCCGGTTTCGGGTCTTGCGGCGGTTCGAGCAGATCCGGCCCGATCCCATGTACGCCGAAAGCCTCTGCCGGCATAGACCGCTGCGGGTTGATATATTGGTGATAGGTGCGGCCCGTGGGCATATGCCCGATCAGCTCAATCGCGCCGATTTCGACGATCCGGTCGCCTTCTTCCGGCTCAAACCCTGTAGTTTCGGTGTCGAGTACGATCTCACGCATGTTGCTGCCTTTTCAGTTCCGCGATCAGGTTTCGCACGTCTGCGCGGGTGCCGTCCAGCGTCAGCGTCTCAATGATATGATCGGCGCGGGCGCGTTTTTCTGCGTCAGGTATCTGGCGCGACAGGATGAGATTGAATTGTTCTGCGGTCATTCCTAGACGTGCGAGCACGCGGGCTTTCTGAACGTCAGCCGGGGCCGTGACCACAAGCACGGAGTCGAGCCATGACGCGCCGCCGGTTTCATACAGTAGCGGGATGTCGAAGACCAAGATCGAAGCGTTATGCCTGTCGATGAAATGCTGGCGATGCTGAGCGACAAGCGGGTGGATGATTTTTTCAATCCCGCTGAGCGCCTGCGGATCATCGGCGATGATCTGTTTCAACGCGTCGCGTGAGACCATTTTGTCAATGACCGCAGCGGGGAAGGCGGAACCGATTTCTGCAATGGCTGCAGGATCTTGGGTATAGAGTTCATGCACGGCCGCATCGGCATCCCAAACCGGGATACCCTCATCCCGGAACATCTGGGCGGTGGTGGATTTGCCCATCCCGATGGAGCCTGTCAGGCCAAGGTAGTATGTCATGAAAGAACGGCGCGCCGGGTTTCTTCATCAACCTCGGGACGTTTACCGAACCAGCGTTCAAAGCCGGGGACGCCCTGATGCAGCAACATGCCCAACCCGTCGACTGTGCGGCAGCCTTTGGCTGCGGCTTGCTTCAGGAATTCGGTCTGAAGCGGGTTGTAGACGATATCGGTGACAACTGCGTCGGGGCGTAGCGCTTCGAGGGAGACTTTGAAGTCTTGCGCGCCAGTCATCCCCAGCGATGTGCTGTTGATGACGGTCGTGGCATTGGCCAGCATCGCGCCAGCTTTGACCCAATCAACCACCTTAATGCGCGCGCCGAACTCTGCTTTCAGCCCGTCGGCCTTGAGCCGGGTGCGGTTTGACAGGAAAATCTCTGGCACCCCCGCATCGGCAAGCCCCACAATAATTGCACGGGCCGCGCCGCCTGCGCCGAAGATCGCCGCCGGGCCAGCCTTTGGATCCCAGTCCGGGGCGCCTTGCCGTAGATTGGCGATGAAACCGTAACCATCTGTGTTATCGGCATAAATACCACCGTCTTCCTTAAAGATCAGCGTATTTGCCGCGCCGATTAGTGTGGCACGGTCCGAGACATGGTCGGCATAGTCGAGGACCCGCACCTTATGCGGCAGCGTGATGTTGGCGCCGACAAACCCCTGACCGGGAAGATCACGCAGCGTCTGCTGCAAATCGTCTTTGTTCACATGCAGGGCGGTATATTCGCCAGCCAACCCGTACCGCCTGAGCCAATGGCCATGCAGTTTGGGCGACAATGAGTGACTGATTGGGTCTCCGATAACGGCAGCACGGGGAATCTGTGTCATGATGGCAGTGTTCCGCGAAGGGTCAGATATGACAAGAGCTCAAGCAGGGGGAGGCCCAGAACATTGAAATAATCTCCCTCTATGCGTGTAAAAAGTCGCACTCCTTCTTCCTCTAACTTGTAGGCCCCCACCGCGTGGCGGATGCTGTCCCAGTTTCGTGCGACGTAATCGGCCAGATAGCTGTCCGAAGCGTCACGCATCTGTAGCCTGACCGTCCCCACATGACGCCAGAGCGGTTTGCCCTCACCATAGATCACAGCCGCCGAAAGCAGCTGGTGTTTTTGGCCCCGCATGGATGTCAGCTGCGAAAGCGCATGTTCGGGGCTGTCCGGTTTTGTCAGGATTGTGCCATCATGTGTAAGGATCTGATCGCAGCCGATCACCAATGCGCCACAATGCTTTGCAGCGATGCGTTGTGCCTTTAGCTCTGCGAGTGTGTCGGCGATGTCGCGCGGTGTTGCTTTTTCGGCCAGAAGTGACTGGCGCACCGCTTCTTCGTCAATCCGGGCGACCTGGACCATGAAATCCACACCCGCATTGCGCAGTAACGTCGCCCGGACTTCGGATCCGGAGGCAAGGATGATGGGGTCGGGCATGTGGATAACCTCTTGGAGAACTCATGTGTCAGTATGCGGGCCATTTGTGGGGATATCCGATGTTCCGCCCGGATTGTGAAGGACTCTGTTCTTACCCTTGGTTTCCTTTGCAGTTTTCCACCGTGGGCAAGCATAAGTCAGCGCTGTGGAAGAATCACCAGAGACGATGGAGTCAAGATGGGTACGTTACAAAAGTGTTAAGATGTTAATTATATGATTTTTATAGAGTATTTACGAAATTATCGTGTTTTCTGAAGCCCCTTCGCCAATCCGCTTCCTTGGGATAACATTGCGGATAAAAGAGATAACCACAGAAAATGGACCTACTATAAACATCATCATCTTTTCATTCTTAAAATATTTATTAATGAGAAGCGTAATCAGAGAAAGTTTGGCGATGATAGATTTCCTGAACAGCGTGTACCCATGGATCAAGGCGATCCATATCATGGCAGTCATTGCCTGGATGGCGGGTATGTTCTATCTGCCACGTCTGTTTGTCTATCATGCTGAGAGAGCGCAGGTGGGGTCTGAACTCGACCTTACTTTTCAGATAATGGAAGAGAAATTGCTGCGGGTGATTATCAACCCAGCTATGATTGTAACCTGGATCGCTGGTTTGATCATGATTGGACTTGGCGCATTTGATTGGGGATCGGTCTGGGCTTGGGTCAAGATTGTATCTGTGATCGCGATGAGTGGGTTGCATGGTTGGCTGTCTGCGCGGCGCAAAGAGTTTGCGGCAGGGACGAATACCCGGTCTGGCAGGACCTATCGGATCGTCAATGAGGTCCCGACCGTGCTGATGATGGTGATTGTCATTGCGATCATCGTGCGGCCCTTCTGAGCGCCGTTGACTCAACGGTGAGGGTTGCTTATGAAGGCTCTGCTTCCCGTCCGGGATAGCATACTCCATTCCTGCGTTTATAGAGCTTCGGCGATGTCAGCCGATATTAGGATTCTGTCATGTCCCACCATCGTTTGAACCTTGCTGATCTGAAGGCGCAGAGCCCAAAAGATCTTTTGTCGCTGGCTGAAGAGCTGGAGGTCGAGAATGCCTCGACCATGCGGAAGGGCGACATGATGTTCGCCATTCTCAAGGAGCGGGCAGATGAGGAATGGGTCATCGGCGGTGATGGCGTGTTGGAAGTGTTGCAGGACGGGTTTGGTTTTCTGCGGTCGCCTGAGGCAAACTATCTGCCGGGTCCGGATGATATTTACGTTTCGCCTGATATGATCCGCCAGTATTCGCTGCGCACGGGTGACACTGTCGAAGGCGTGATGAAAGAGCCGAATGACAGTGAGCGTTACTTTGCGCTGACCTCTGTCGAGCAGATCAATTTTGAAGAGCCGGAACGCGCGAAGCACAAGGTTGCCTTTGATAACCTGACGCCGCTTTATCCTGATGAGCGGCTGAACATGGAAGTTGAAGATCCGACAATCAAGGATCGCTCTGCCCGGATTATCGATCTAGTTGCGCCTATCGGGAAGGGGCAACGGTCGTTGATCGTCGCACCACCGCGGACAGGTAAAACCGTTCTTTTGCAGAATATTGCGAATTCGATCGAGAAGAACCATCCCGAATGCTACCTGATCGTGCTGCTGATCGATGAACGGCCTGAAGAGGTGACGGACATGCAGCGGTCGGTCAAGGGTGAGGTTGTGTCATCGACCTTTGATGAACCGGCGACCCGCCACGTGGCTGTCTCTGAGATGGTAATTGAAAAGGCCAAACGTCTGGTGGAGCACAAGCGCGATGTGGTGATCCTGTTGGATTCAATCACGCGGTTGGGCCGGGCCTTTAACACGACGGTGCCATCGTCGGGTAAAGTGCTGACAGGTGGTGTCGACGCGAATGCGCTGCAACGGCCAAAGCGGTTCTTTGGTGCAGCCCGGAACATTGAAGAGGGTGGCTCGCTGACGATTATTGCAACCGCGCTGATTGATACCGGATCGCGGATGGATGAGGTGATCTTTGAGGAATTCAAAGGCACGGGTAACAGCGAGATCGTGCTGGATCGGAAAGTTGCCGATAAGCGCGTGTTCCCGGCGATGGATATTCTGAAATCCGGGACGCGGAAAGAAGAGCTGTTGGTGGACAAGGCTGATCTGGCCAAGACCTATGTGTTGCGGCGGATTTTGAACCCGATGGGGACCACGGATGCTATCGAATTCCTGATCGGGAAGCTGAAGCAGACCAAGACAAATTCGGATTTCTTTGATTCGATGAATACGTAACTTATTGTTTTATAACAATGGGTTAGATCATGGATACTATTTTTGCCCTGGCCACTGCCCGTGGGCGCGCGGGTGTTGCGGTGATCCGTTTGTCGGGGGCTGCAGCCCTTGGGGCATCTGCACGATTGATGCGATCCGTTCCGGTGGCGCGCGGCGTGCGGCAGCTGCATGATGCAGAAGGCGCGCTTTTGGATGAGGCGCTTGTGTTGCAATTTCCAGAAGGGCGAAGCTTTACTGGCGAGCCGGTGATCGAACTTCACTTGCATGGCAGTCCCGCGGTGGTTGCGGCGGTGCTGCGCGTGTTGGGGAATGATCCGCAATTGCGTGCGGCAGAGCCCGGTGAATTTACCCGTCGTGCGTTGGAGAATGGCCGGCTGGATTTGGCGCAGGTTGAAGGTCTTGCCGATCTGATTGATGCGGAAACCGATGCGCAGCGACGCCAGGCGGTGCGGGTCTTTTCCGGCGCTTTGGGTGAGATTGCGGAAAGCTGGCGCGTGCGGTTGATCAGGGCGGCGGCATTGATTGAGGCGACGATTGATTTTGCCGATGAAGAGGTCCCTGTTGATGTGACGCCTGAGGTGCGTGAGCTGGTACAAGGTGTTCGCAGAGAGATGCATCGTGAATCCGAAGGTGTGCGGGTGGCCGAAAGGCTGCGTGACGGGTTTGAGGTGGCGATCATCGGGGAGCCGAATGTTGGCAAATCGACCTTGTTGAACCGGCTGGCGGGGCGCGATGTGGCGATTACCTCTGAGATTGCCGGAACGACCCGTGATGTGATCGAAGTGCGCATGGATTTGGAGGGTTTGCCAGTTACACTGCTGGATACGGCAGGTTTGCGTGATACTGATGATATTGTTGAGGGAATCGGTGTGAGCAGGGCACGTGCGCGGGCTGAGGAAGCTGATATCCGTGTCCATATGTTGGATAGTGATGATGATATACCCCAAGATGCGGGGGATTCGGATATATATGTCCGGTCAAAGGCTGACCTGCTAGGCCCGGGTGTAGCTGCCGTTTCGGGGAAAACGGGTGCTGGTGTTGATCAACTTGTGGCGCGCATTTCGTCGTTATTGCAAGAACGTGTTGCCTCTGTCGGTGTCGCGATGAAGGAACGGCATCGTGTGGCTATGGTGCAGGCTGTCGGATATTTGACAAACGTTGAAGAGAGCCTTGATTTGGAAGATGGCATGGCCGATCTACTTGCGGAAGATCTGCGGTCGGCAATTCGTGCGGTGGATAGCCTTGTGGGCCGCGTTGATGTAGAGCATGTGCTTGATGAGATTTTTGCCAGCTTCTGCATCGGTAAATGAGGAGTGTTTCACGTGAAACATCATGACTTCGACATAGTTGTAATTGGTGGCGGTCATGCCGGTGCAGAAGCTGCGCATGCGGCTGCACGAATTGGTGTGCGGACTGCTCTGATCACGCTAACCCGTGCGTCTATTGGTGTGATGTCATGTAATCCGGCGATTGGTGGGCTTGGCAAAGGGCATCTTGTACGTGAGATTGATGCGCTTGATGGTGTGATGGGCCGTGTGGCAGATCGTGCGGGTATTCAGTTTCGGTTGCTGAACCGCAAGAAAGGTCCGGCGGTACAGGGACCGCGCGCGCAAGCAGATCGTGCGATCTATAAAGCGGCTGTACAGCATGAACTGGAAACCATTGAAAACCTTGAGATCATTGAGGGTGAGGCCGTTGATTTTATCATGGATCACGGTCGGGTGGTTGGCGTTGAAATGGCGGATCAGTCACGCATCGGCGCCGCATCTGTGATTCTGACGACGGGCACGTTTCTGCGCGGCGTTATCCATATTGGTGATGTATCGCGGCCTGGTGGTCGTATGGGTGATAAGCCGTCGGTGCGGATGGCGGAGCGGCTTGATAGCTTTGATTTGCCACTGGGTAGGTTGAAGACAGGCACGCCACCGCGTTTGGACGGGCGTACAATTCGCTGGGATGTGTTGGAGCGGCAGCCGAGCGATGATGATCCCACGTTGTTTTCGTTCCTCTCCTCCGGTCCATTTGTCCAGCAGATTGATTGCGGGATCACCCACACAAACGAAAAAACCCATGATATCATCAGGGAAAACCTTGAACGCTCGGCAATGTATGGTGGCCATATTGATGGTATTGGGCCGCGCTATTGTCCGTCGATCGAAGATAAGGTTGTACGGTTTTCAGAGAAGCCGTCTCATCAAATATTTTTGGAACCTGAGGGGCTGAATGATCAAACAGTTTACCCCAACGGCATATCAACATCGCTGCCAGAGGATGTGCAGCATGACTATGTCAATTCGATCTATGGCCTTGAAAATGCGCGTATTTTGCAACCGGGCTATGCGATAGAATATGACTATGTGGATCCTCGGGCCTTGCAGCCAACGCTTGAATTGAAGAGCGTACCTGGCCTGTTTTTAGCGGGTCAAATCAACGGCACCACAGGGTATGAAGAGGCCGCCGCCCAAGGTCTTGTCGCTGGCTTGAATGCAGCTGCGCAGTCTCGAGCGCAAGAGCCGATCTATTTTAGTCGTCGCGAATCATATATTGGCGTGATGATTGATGACCTAATTACGCGTGGCGTTTCCGAACCTTACCGCATGTTCACCTCGCGGGCGGAATTCAGATTGTCATTGCGTGCGGACAATGCGGACCAGCGTTTGACGGCGTTGGGTCGTGAAATTGGGTGCGTTGGTAACTTACGATGGCGCAAATTTTCAGAGAAGTCTGATAATATTTCCAAAGCAAAACAAGATCTTAGCGATATAGTACTATCATCCAGGGCGATTGCAGACCTTGGTATAAAGTTAAACGCGGACGGCCCAAAGCGTTCTGCGCTTGAGGCACTATCACTTGCTGATTTTGAAGTGTCGCACCTACAGCAGTTGACCGAACAAAAGATTAATCATGCGCCAGACATTTTGGATCAGGTGAAGAAAGATGCACTGTATGCGCATTACATTGCGCGACAAGGACGTGACATTGCAGCACTTGAACGTGACGAACAACAGATTATTCCTGACAACATCGCGTATTCTGGTATCAGTGGTCTTTCTAACGAGCTTGTTGCGAAGCTTATTAGCGTTAAACCCCGGACAATTGCCCATGCTGGGCGTATCGAGGGGATGACGCCCGCAGCGTTGATGCTGATAGCGGCGACAATAAAGCGGCAGAACCTGGATCCGACCGGGACGTGATGATGGAATATCGCGTTGCAAATCAAAATGTTTCACGTGAAACATATGAGAAACTAACTGATTTCACAGATTTGGTGCGCAAGTGGACATCAAAAATCAATCTCATTTCGCCCAACACCGTTGAAGACATCTGGAAACGACATGTCGTTGATTCAGCACAAATTCACGCACTGGCTGGAATGGACTACAAACACTGGGTCGATATTGGCAGTGGCGGCGGATTTCCTGGTATTGTCATTGCGATAATTGCACAAGAATTCGCACCCGAAAGCGCTATAACATTGATCGAAAGTGACCAACGGAAAGCAACTTTTTTGCGCACTGCGGTACGAGAACTCTCAATTAATGCGAAAATTATATGTGATCGGATCGAAAATACACCGCCACAGAGCGCAGATATAGTATCAGCCCGTGCGCTAACCGCTTTATCTGCGCTTGTTCCCTTATTGCAGCGTCACATGGCACCGGATGCCCGTACAGTGTTGCATAAGGGCAGACGATATGAACAAGAGATCGCCGATGCGCGTAAGTCCTGGTCATTTACGCTTGAAGAACATGAGAGTTTGACTGATCCTGAAAGTCGGATTCTCGTCATGGAAGGGATAAGCTGTGCCGGGTAAAACTGCAACTTCTGCTCCAAAAATTATCGCGCTCGCCAATCAAAAGGGTGGGGTGGGAAAGACAACCACAGCCATTAATCTTGGCGCAGCTTTGGCTGAAAAGGGTAAGTTGGTCTTGCTTGTCGACCTTGACCCGCAGGGGAATGCGTCGACGGGTCTGGGGGTAGAGCGCGATAGCCGCAAGATTACCACCTATGACCTATTGGTCGGGGACACATCGCTGGAAAATGCGATTCTGCCGACATCGGTTAAGCACCTTTTCGTCATTCCGGCCACAACAGACCTTGCATCGGCTGATATTGAGCTGATCGATAACCAAAAACGCAGCTTTCTCCTCCGCAATGTTCTGCGCGATCAGAGTGTTTTAAAATTGGGTTTCGACTATATATTGATTGATTGCCCACCATCGCTCAATATATTGACAGTGAATGCGATGGTTGCCGCAGATTCCGTGATTGTCCCACTGCAAAGTGAATTCTTTGCATTGGAAGGCTTGTCGCAGCTCATTCTTACCGTCCGAGACGTCCGTCAGTCTGCAAACCCGGACCTGAAGATCGAAGGTATCGCGCTGACGATGTATGATTCGCGTAATAATTTATCGCTTCAGGTTGAAGAAGACGCGCGCGAAAACATGGGCGACATGGTGTTCAAGACCGTGATTCCCCGAAATGTACGCGTCAGCGAATCGCCATCGTTTTCAATTCCCGTTCTCGCCTATGATTCCGCTTCAAAAGGAAGTAAAGCGTATCGCTCACTGGCAAATGAAGTGATCAATCGTTCAAAGAAATCGAAGGCAATACAGCATGGCACGTAGTACAAGTGGCAGCAAAAAATCCCGTGGGCTGGGGCGCGGTCTTTCGGCGCTGATGGCAGATGTCGGTCAAGACGAGATGGAGGCGCAGACGCCGCGTCGCCCTGACATGATGGTGCCGGTCGAACAGGTACGCCCGAACCCGGACCAGCCACGCAGAAGTTTCGACGAAGACGCCCTGCAAGAACTAGCCCGTTCCATCGCAGAAAAGGGTATTATTCAGCCTTTGATCGTCCGTGCTGCGCCCGGTAATGCCGATGGCTATGAGATTGTGGCTGGTGAACGTCGCTGGCGTGCCGCGCAGATGGCAAAACAGCATGAAATTCCGGTGCTGCTGCGCGATTATGACGATACAGAGGTCCTTGAAGTCGCGATTATTGAGAATATTCAGCGCTCTGACCTTAATCCAATCGACGAAGCAGCCGGTTATCGCCAGTTGATGGACAAATTCGGTCACACACAAGAGCAACTGGCGTCTGCGCTTAGTAAAAGTCGCAGCCATATTGCCAATCTGATGCGCCTTTTAGCGTTGCCGAATGAAGTGCAGCAATATGTGATCCGAGGCATGCTCTCGGCCGGGCATGCAAGGGCGCTGATCGGGCATGATCGGGCGGTTGAACTGGCGCGTGAAGTAATTCAGCGAAAGCTGTCTGTGCGTGATGTCGAAAAGCTCGCGAAAAAGGGCCCTGCGATCAAGAAACGTGCGGTATCCGGCGCGCCTGTTCCCAAAGATGCAGATACCGTGCAGATCGAAAATGAACTGACGGCGAGCCTGCATATGAAGGTGACGATTGATCATAAACCCGGTGACGAAGGTGGCAGGCTTTCGATTAGTTACAAATCTCTTGATCAGTTGGATGATCTCATGCGCGCCCTATCAGGGGGCTAATCGGCCAACAGCGTTCGCAAGACGGCATTCAATAGCGGTTTTCCAGTAGGGGTCAGCCGCAGTGCCCCACCGTCTAGGAAAGCAAAGCCACCATCGCACAAGTTATTGATTTTCAAAAATAAATCATCACGCTTTGAAAGCGCAAGCCGATCAAGCAATACACCTTCATCAAGGCGCATCCCCATCAGCAACAGCTCCGTTGCGTGATCTTCGACGCTCAACATCTCATGCGACAGATCGCCATGACCGCGTGTCGTCACTTGCTTTAGCCAAGCCCCCGGTGACATGACAGCCTCGGTCGCGTGGCGCTGCCCTTGCGTTGTCAGCCGCCCATGTGCGCCTGGACCGATGCCAGCGTAATCGCCGTAGCGCCAGTAGATCTTGTTATGGATGCTTTCGCATTCGGGCCGGGCGTGGTTGGATACTTCATAGCCGTTGAAACCGGCGGCACCGCATAGGTCTTGTGTCAGCTCATACATATCTGCTGCCACATCTTCATCCGGCAGACCGCGCAGCTTGCCTGCTGCGTAGCGGTCGCCAAAGGCTGTGCCCGATTCAATCGTCAGCTGGTAAAGCGACAAGTGATCAATCGCCATGCTCAACGCCTGTTCCAGTTCAGCCTTCCAGTCTGCTAACTGCTGTCCTTGCCGCGCATAAATAAGATCAAAGCTGACCCGCTCAAAGGCACCGCGCGCAATGTCGAACGCGGCCCGTGCTTCGGTGACGTTGTGCAGCCGTCCCAATGCTTTCAGATCAGTATCATTCAGGGCCTGAATACCCATGGAAACACGGTTTACACCTGCGGCCCTATAGCCGTTAAAGCGCCCTGCCTCCACCGATGTGGGGTTGGCTTCCAGCGTGATTTCGATGTTGTTCGCCATAGGCCAGGTCGCCCGCACCTTTGTCAGGATCGCATCGACGATATCCGGGTCCATCAGGCTGGGTGTGCCGCCACCAAAAAAAACGGATCGTAACACGCGGCCTTGTGTCAGCATCCCAACACGATCAATTTCACTCAGATAGGCGTTGCACCAAGCTTTTTGGTCAATCTGGGCAACAACATGGCTGTTGAAATCGCAGTAGGGGCATTTTGCCTGGCAGAAGGGCCAATGAATATAAAGCCCAAAGCCGCCATGTTCCCAATCCTCAGGCAAAGCAGGCCTTCAGCTTGCGGAATGCATCTGCACGATGGCTGATCTTGTTCTTTTCCCAGCGATCCATCTCGCCAAAGGTGATGTCATAGCCGTCGGGTTGAAAGATCGGATCATAGCCATGGCCCTGATCGCCCCGCATGGGCCAGACGATTTGGCCGAGCATCACGCCGGGGAACACCTCATCATGCCCATCGGGCCAGGCCAAGACCAGCGTGCAGCAAAACTGGGCGTTGCGCGGGTAGGGGGCCGAGACCGCCTCTAGCTCATTCCAACTGCGTGTCATCGCCATTTTGAAATCACGCCCATTGGACGTTTCGGCCCAATCGGCAGTATGAACACCTGGCGCACCACCCAATCCGGCGATTTCGATTCCGCTATCATCCGCCAGCGCAGGCAGCCCGGTGGCTTTAACAGCGGCATGTGCCTTGATCCGGGCGTTGCCAACGAATGTGCTCTCAGTCTCTTCCGGTTCAGGCAGGCCG
This sequence comes from Loktanella agnita, assembly GCF_046640325.1. NCBI lineage: Bacteria > Pseudomonadati > Pseudomonadota > Alphaproteobacteria > Rhodobacterales > Roseobacteraceae > Loktanella > Loktanella agnita. Next base: position 70,744 of record NZ_JBJMBF010000005.1, read on the forward strand.
TGGTCGGCATTTGAACTGAGCGTGATCCCATAGGGCGACAGTAAATCGGAGATTTCTTCCAGCTTGCCGCTGTTATGGGTCGCCACAACCAGCTGATCACCCGTGAACTTGCGCATTAGCTGACAGCTCCCAATTGCAGTTGGGTCAGTTCGGCCACACCTTTTTCAGCCAGATCCAGCAGGCCGTCCATTTGCGCACGGCTATAGGTGGCACCTTCGGCAGACATCTGCACCTCGATCAACTTTCCGCCGGTCATGACGAAATTCCCGTCAACGCCGGCTTCGCTGTCTTCGGGATAGTCTAGATCAAGCACCTCTTGCCCCGCATAGATCCCGCAGGAAATCGCGGCGACAGGATCGACCAGCGGGTCTGAAATCACGTCGCCCGCCTTCATCAGCTTTTGCACCGCCAGTTTCAGCGCAACCCAACCGCCGGTGATGGACGCGCAGCGCGTACCGCCATCTGCCTGAATCACATCGCAATCCACAACAATCTGGCGTTCTCCCAAGGCAACCCGGTCCACACCCGCACGCAGGGACCGTCCGATCAGCCGTTGGATTTCCTGTGTCCGTCCGGATTGGCCATTTTTGGCCTCCCGCCGCATGCGTGTATTTGTGGCGCGCGGCAGCATCCCGTATTCTGCGGTCACCCAGCCCAGCCCGGAATTCTTCAAGAAAGGTGGTACACGTTCATCAATAGTCGCGGTACACAACACATGTGTGTTACCACATTTGATCAGGCACGACCCTTCGGCATGCATCGTCACGCCCGTTTCAATCGACACTTTCCGCATTTCATTGGTTTGACGGCCGGATGGGCGCATGGGACTACTCCTGTTTCCTGTCTTGCCGGGATACGCCGCCCCTTTCTGAAATCCAACCCCGATTGACGGCAGAAACAACTTCGTTTTAATTGCCGCGCCTTTGTCAGAGGACAGGATGATCGACCAGACGCCAAATATCCAAGAGATGAATGACCGCTCGCGCGAGGTCTTTCGCCGTATTGTCGAGGGCTATCTCGCAAGCGGTGCGCCTGTGGGATCGCGAACGCTGACCCGTGATTTTTCGGAAAAAGTCAGCGCGGCCACGATACGCAACGTGATGCAGGATCTGGAATTTCTTGGCCTTCTGGACAGCCCCCATGTCAGCGCCGGGCGCATACCCACGCAGCTGGGACTGCGTATGTTTGTCGACGGGCTGTTGGAAATCGGCGATCTCGAAAGCGAAGACCGCGACAAAATCGACCGCACTTTTGGCAGCAATGATCAGGATGTCGCCTCTGTCCTTGATCAGGTAGGCGAGGCGCTGTCGGGTGTCACACAGGGTGCCAGTCTTGTTCTGACGCCAAAGCATGAAGCCCCGATCAAGCATATCGAATTTGTCTCGCTATCCCGCGAGCGGGCGCTGGTTGTGTTGGTCTTTGCAGATGGTCACGTGGAAAACCGGATTTTCACGCCACCCGCCGGGCAAACGCCGTCTTCGATGCGCGAAGCAGCGAATTTTCTTAACGCGATTGCCGAAGGGCAGACATTGTCAGACCTCGGTGCCGTCATCGCACGCGAGATTACGGCGCGTCGGCAGGAAATTGATGCTCTTGCCGCCGAACTGGTCGAAAACGGCTTTGCGCTGTGGGAAAATGAAGGCGAACCGACCGAACGGCTGATTGTGCGCGGACGTGGAAACCTACTGTCAGAAGGCGAAAGCGAAGCAGACCTTGAACGCGTTCGCAGCCTCTTTGACGATCTTGAACGCAAGCGCGATATTGCCAAATTCCTCGATCTGGCAGAAGAGGGCGACGGCGTACGCATTTTTATTGGCTCAGAGAACAAATTGTTCTCACTTTCGGGTTCCTCTCTGGTGGTTTCCCCTTATATGAACGCCGACCGTAAGATCATCGGCGCCGTTGGCGTCATCGGCCCGACGCGTCTCAACTATGGGCGCATCGTGCCAATCGTGAATTATACTGCACAGCTGGTGGGCAAACTAATTGCCGACCGCTCCTGAAGGGAAACATTGATGTCCGACAAGGAAGAAACACTGCAAAGCCTCGATGAACTCGCTGCCGAAGGCGACGAGATGGAATCGCAGGCAGCGCAAGCGAGTTTTGATGAAATCGAGGCGCTGCGGGCAGAGCGTGATGATTTCCGCGACAAATTCATGCGGGCCTTGGCTGATGCCGAAAACACCCGCAAACGCGCTGATCGCGACCGCCGCGAAGCAGAAAACTATGGTGGGTCCAAGCTCGCCCGCGATCTGCTGCCCGTTTATGACAACATGCAACGCGCTTTGGCTGCCGCAAAAGAGGGCGAAGAGAAAGTCCCTGATGCTCTGTTGGAAGGTGTCGAACTGACGATGCGCGAGCTGATCAACGTGTTCAAAAAGCACGGGATTGATCCGATCACCCCAGAGGTCGGCGATAAGTTCGATCCGCAGCAACATCAGGCCATGTTCGAAGCCCCTTTGCCCGGCACCAAAGCAGGCGAAATCATTCAGGTCGCGGCGACAGGTTTTATGTTGCACGACCGCTTGCTGCGCCCTGCACAGGTTGGTGTGTCCTCTAACCCTGGCTAAAATTTCCCGCCTGAACCCACATTGCCAAGATGCGGCTTTGATCCTGCATCTTGGCTGAGTGGGGACGGCGCGGGCCATCCCATATGCGTGCTGAAATAGCTGACACGCGGTGGTCTCTTCGGCAAGATAACGGCGACAACTGGCGGGAATGCGGGTGAGCTGTGATCCATTGCGAAAACGAAGGGGACGATGATGGCGGACAAACTGATGAAGATCCAAACACAAGGCGTGCACCACATCACGATTATTGGTGCCGACCGTCAAAGCTCCATCGACTTTTGGGAGGGCACGCTTGGCATGCCCTTCATCTTTGACCAACCTAATCTGGATGATCCGAACGAAGGCCATCTCTATTTTGATCCCGGCGACGGGCGGCTGATCACCATTTTCACCAATGAAGATCGTAAACCGGATGCCTCTGCCGTGCCAGAATCTGTCGGATCCTTGCATCACCTTGCGCTGAACGTCAGCCAAGCCACGTTCTGGCAGGTGGCTGAACGTCTTGATGCGCGGGGCGTGTCCCATTCCGGCCCCGTCGACCGGGGCTTTATGGATTCGATCTATTTCCGCGATCCGCTGGGGCTACGGCTGGAATTGGCCAGTTACCGGTTTGAACCACCCCAAGGCTGCCGCCATGCGGATGTGATGATCGCGGCGCATCGTATCCGGGTGGATCGCGGCGACCGGAATATCGAACGTCAGCATCTGGCGGATGCGATCACTGAACTGGTTGAACGGCGGCAACACTCGCTGAGCGGTGACCGCAGCGCGCGAAACCCATATTAATCGGCGCTGTGCAGCGTCCCGGCGGACAGGTGCAAAAGTTCGATCAGATAATCAGCATGCCTGTTTTCGTTTCGGGTGTGTTGCAAGGTGATGCCAACCGCGCCTGACATGTAATCGGCCCCCAGATTGAACCGGATCAAGCTGCCTGCATCCAGTTCGCGTGCGACGACCCCGCGCGAGATGAACCACAGCATGTCCGAATTCATCAGCAGCGGTAGCGCAAGGTTCAGCGATACCGTCTCGAGCGTCGGATGCAGATGGGTCAGACCGCGCGCATTCAGAAATTCATCCACGATGCGGCGAATGATCGACTCGCGCGTGGGCAGTATGACAGGGCTTTCGGCCAGCGCGTGTTCTACACTGGCTGTTCGCTGTGGATGGTCCGCCCGTGCGACCAATTCGATGGGATCATCATAAAGAAACTCGAACCGCAGACCCGCCATTTCGTCCGGTGCGGGCATCCGTCCCACCATCAGATCAATCGCGCCCGCCCGCAGCCGATCCAGCAGATACCCATGCGGGCCGGTGGTGACGGAAATCGACACGCCCGGTCTATCCTGCACGAAATCCAAGGTAACAAAGGGAAACAGCCCGCCTGTGACCGTTGGCAATACGCCAACTGAAATAGCGTCCTGTCCACTTTGCCCGCTGACGGCCTGAACGCCTGCTTCCAGGCTGCTGATCGCTGTCAGCGCATGGCGGCGAAACATCTTGCCCGCCGCGGTCAAAAGCATCCGGCGACCGACCCTGTCAAACAACGGATTGCCCAAGCTTCGTTCGATATCGGCGATTGTCTTGGACAGGGCCGGTTGTGAAACACTCAACTGACGTGCGGCGGCAGTCACGGATTCCATTTCAGCAACGGCAAGAAATCCAGCAATATGGCGCAGCTTAAGATCACGTGGTATAATCATTTGGTTATGAATAAGCCTGATAAATCTATTTTCAATCGAAAAACAAACATTCTAATTTCAGGAAAGGAGGAGATCACCACATGAACGAACGCCATGATCGCGGAATGCAGGTGCGACGACAGGTTTTGGGTGACGCCCATGTGGATCGGGCAGAGGCGCAGAAAAGCGATTTCGACGCTGACTTTCAATCCCTGATCACCGAAGCAGCCTGGGGCACTGTTTGGGCGTCTGATGGGCTCAGCACCCGCGAGCGTTCCATGCTGACCATTGCGCTGCTGGCCGCGCTGGGCAATTTCGATGAAATTCCGATGCATATCCGCGCAACAGCCCGCACCGGCGCCACAGCACAGGATGTTGCCGAGGCGCTGCAACATGTTGCGATCTATGCTGGTGTGCCGCGCGCCAATCACGCGCTGAAACTGGCCAAAGCCACCTATGCCGAAATGGGGAGCGAGACATGACAAAAGGCCGGTTGATCCCGCGCGATCGCAGCGCGCATCCCGTTGCGCATGATCTGGATTACAAAACCTCGGTCGCACGGTCGCCAAACCTTGCGCTGATTTCGCTCGAATCCACCCCGACCGAAGAGTCTGGCCCGCGTTTTGGTCATAACAACTTTGGCCCGCTGGATCATGATCTGATCCGCAACTGGTCCGGTGGCAAGGCCGAGGCAGTGGGCGAACGGATCTTGGTGCATGGCCGCGTGCTGGACGAACAGGGCAGGGGCATTCCCCACGCGCTGGTCGAGATTTGGCAAGCAAACGCTGGCGGTCGCTATCGGCACAAGAAAGACGGCTATCTTGCCCCGCTTGATCCGAACTTTGGCGGCGCAGGACGTTGTCTGACGGATGACGTCGGACACTACGCCTTTATGACGGTCAAACCGGGTGCTTATCCTTGGCCGAACCGGGGGAATGACTGGCGACCTGCACATATCCACCTTTCTCTGTCCGGCCCGTGTTTTGGCCAACGGCTGATTACCCAGATGTATTTCGAAGGCGACCCGTTGATTGATCGCTGTCCCATCGTGGCCACAATCAAGGATCGCAGCCAGAGCGACCGACTTATCGCGCCGCTGGATATGGCGCAATCGCGCCCTCTTGATTACCTCGCCTACCGCTTTGATATCGTTCTGCGCGGCCAACGGCAGAGCTTCTTTGAAAACCGGCCGGAGGGGCTTTGACATGGTACAGAAGCACGAAATTCTGCGCGAAACCGCATCCCAGACGGCCGGACCCTATGTGCATATCGGACTCATGCCCAGTCATGCCGGCAATCACCAATCGTTTGAGACTGAAATCGGCGTGAGCCCCGTCACCGATGCGGCCAAAGGCAAGCGGATCGAAATCACCGGTAAGGTTCTGGATGGCACCGGCTGGCCGTTGCGTGATGCGATGATCGAAAGCTGGCAGGCGGATGCTGCTGGCCGCTATCTTGGCGATGCCTCTGCTGATCCGGGTGTCACCGGCTTGTGTCGCTGCGCCATTGACCCTGAAAGCGGCACCTACACCTTGCGCACGATTAAGCCGGGCGCGGTCGCTATGCCCGATGGCAGCATGCAATCACCCCATATCGCCCTGTGGATTGTGGCGCGGGGGATCAATACCGGACTTCTGACGCGCGTCTATTTCGAGGATGCGGATCGGGACGCGGACCCGGTTCTGGGTCGTATCGAACACCGCAACCGTGTCGACACGTTGATCGCTACGCCCCAAGGCGATGGGCGTTACCAGTTTGATATTCGCCTACAGGGACTGGGTGAAACCGTGTTCCTTGATATCTGAGATGACACTTTCACCACTCGATAGCTCGCTTTGGCAGGGGCTTTATGGTAGCGCCGCAGCGCAGGACCATCTGGATGATGCGGCGTTGATCCGCGCGATGGTAACCGTCGAGATCGCTTTGGCGCGGGCCTGTGATGCCAGTGGCATCACGCCAGAGGGCAGCGGTGAAGAGATTGCCAAAGCGCTGGCGGGTGTAACGATCGCGCCTGCTGTACTGGCGGAAGGGGCCGTGCGGGACGGGGTGCCGATCCCAGCGTTACTGGCAGCGCTGCGTGCCAAACTTGATCCGTCACTGGCCGAGGCGTTGCATTGGGGCGCGACCTCTCAGGATATTATCGATACGGCTACTGTACTGTGCCTTGGCCGATATGCGGATCACATGTTGTCCGTTACAGACGCGGTGATCGAAAACATCGCCACTCTGGCAGAGGCAGAAGCAGAAACACCGCATTTGGCGCGCACCCGTACCCAAGCGGCGGCACCCACCACGTTTGGCGCGACGGTGGCGATCTGGGGGGCCGGATTGGCCGAAAGCCGCGCTGACATCGCCATTGCTGCGAAAGGGATCGCAACCGTCTCGCTTTATGGGGCGGCTGGTACGGGCGCAGCGCTGGGTACTGAGGAAAACATCGTGCGCGCCGTGCTTGCGGATGAGCTTGGGCTGGAAGCCGAACATATGCCGTGGCACACGCGGCGCACCCGTATTAGTCGTTTCGCCGCAGCGGTCGCTGCCCATGCGGCGCAATGTGGGCGGATTGGTGCGGATCTGGCCCAGCTTGCCGCATCCGGCACCGCAGAGATCCGATTGTCCGGCGGTGGATCATCTGCCATGCCGCATAAGGTCAACCCGGTGCGGGCCGAGGCGGCACAATCGCTTGCCCGACTGGCCACACATTTGCAGGCGGCAGTGTCCGAGGCCGCAATTCACCCGACCCAGCGTGATGGCGCAGCATGGGGGCTGGAATGGCTGGCGCTGCGTTCTGTTTGCGGTGCTGCGATGGCAGCACTGGACAATATCGCCTTGCTAATCCGTGATCTGACGCCGGATCGTGACGCGATGGCCCGCAATCTTGCAGAGGCCGGACCGGGCGTAATTTCAGAACAGCTTATCTATCTTCTGGCACGGCAGATGCCCCGGTCAGACGCCCGACACCTCGTCACTGCGGCGTTGAAATCCGACGATCCAATCCCGGCACTAGCGGCAGATTATCCCGATATCGACTGGGCGAAGGTCACGGATATGTGCGCCGCGTCAGGAAATGCGCCAAAGCACGCCAGGTCTTTCGCGGCCAAGCATAAAAGAGGCATGTCATGAAAACACAGATCGCCATCATTGGCGGCGGTCCGGCAGGGCTGCTGCTATCCCAGCTTTTGCATCAAAGCGGCATCGACAGCATCGTGCTTGAACGCAAATCAAAGGACTACGTTCTTGGCCGTATTCGGGCAGGGGTGTTAGAGGCGGGATCTGTTTCCGTGTTGAAAGAGGCGGGCGTCGGAGACCGTCTGATGGCCGAAGGGCAGCCGCATGAAGGGGTGGAGCTAAGCTGGCACAACGAACGGTTGCGTATTGATCTGGAAGCGCTGACCGGACAGGTTGTGACCGTTTACGGCCAGACAGAAGTCACCCGCGATCTTTATGACGCTGCCGAAAAGCGCGGCTCCCGGATTATTGAAGAGGCCGAGGTCGTTCGCATCGAAGGTGTTGAAACAGACGCGCCCATCGTTGTTTATAAGCAGAACGGCGCGGAACACCGGGTTGAAGCACGCTTTGTTGTGGGATGCGACGGGTTTCACGGACCCTCGCGAGAGGCGATACCGCAAGATGCTCAGCGATCTTTTGAGCGTACCTATCCATTTGGTTGGCTGGGCATACTGTCCGAAACGCCCCCTGCGACGCATGAACTGATCTATGCGACGCATGAACGGGGCTTTGCGCTGTGTTCCATGCGGTCAGACAAGATCAGCCGCTATTATATTCAGGTGCCCGAAACCGAAAAAGCCGCGAACTGGACCCCAGACCAATTCTGGGAAGAGCTAAAGCGCCGCATCCCCGAAGACGTCGCCAATGGCCTGGTTACCGAAGGCAAGGTCCTTGAAATGTCGGTCGCCCCGTTGCGGTCCTTTGTGTCTGAACCGATGCGCCACGGCAGCCTTTTCCTTGCCGGGGATGCAGCCCATATCGTGCCGCCAACAGGGGCAAAGGGGCTGAACCTTGCCATTGGCGACGTGCATTACCTGCATCAGGCGCTTGATCTGGCTTTCAACCACAGCAAAAATGACGGGATCGACAGCTATTCGGATACCGCGCTTGACCGGGTGTGGAAGGCAGAGCGGTTTTCATGGTCCATGACATCCATGATGCATGACTTTCCGCAGCTTGGCGGATTTGAAAAACGGATGCAAAAGGCCGAATTTGACTACCTAATGCATTCTGAATCCGCCCGCCGCGCGTTAGCGGAAAACTATATCGGCCTGCCGTTCTGATACCTTTACGAGAGAATAATGAAAACCCCAGCCATCATCTGCGTCGCTATCACTGGTTCTGTTCCGACTAAGGCGGATAATCCAGCGGTTCCCGTCACCATAGACGAACAGGTTGAATCGACTCATGCCGCGTTCGAGGCAGGGGCGGCAATCGCCCATTGTCACGTCCGCGATGACCAAGGTAGGCCGACCTCTGACCCGGCCCGTTTCGCGCGTCTGAAAGAGGGAATCGAAAAACACTGCCCTGGCATGATCGTGCAGCTGTCAACCGGTGGACGATCCGGCGCGGGCAAGGATCGCGGCGGCATGCTGTCACTTGCCCCGGATATGGCGTCACTTTCGGTCGGGTCGAACAACTTTCCCTCGCGCGTCTATGAAAACGACCCGGCACTGGTGTCTTGGCTGGCAAGTGAGATGCGCACATATGGCGTCAAACCGGAGATCGAAGCCTTCGATCTGAGCCATATCTTTCAGGCGAAACTGATGCAGGACCGCGGCGACCTGTTGGGCACTCCTTATGTGCAATTTGTCATGGGCGTGAAGAACGCGATGCCTGCTGACAAGCAGGTTTTCGATTTCTATGTTGCAACTGTGCAGCGGTTGTTTGGTGCAGATGTGCCGTGGTGCGCCGCCGGCATCGGACGGCATCAGGTTGAGCTGAACACTTGGGCCGCAGCAGCGGGCGGCCATTTGCGCACGGGACTAGAGGATAATATCCGCATGAACCCCTCAACTCTCGCACCCTCAAACGCCGCACTTGTTCAACAGGCGGCAGATATTGTAGCGGAACATGGGCGCAGCGTGGCGACACCTGCGCAGGCACGCGAATTGCTTGGGCTCCGCGCAGCGTAACACAAACAAAAACGCCCGCCAAATGGCGGGCGCTCTTAATTCCGAAAAGACTGGTCGGCTTAGCGACGCAGGCCCAGACGCTTGATCAGGTCCTGATAGCGGGCTTCGTCCTTGCCACGGGTATAGTCCAGCAGCTTACGGCGCTGGGCGACCATTTTTAGCAGGCCACGACGACCGTGGTTGTCTTTCTTGTGGGTCTTGAAATGCTCTGTCAGCGTCGCGATGCGGCTGGACAGAATAGCAACCTGAACTTCGGGCGAACCGGTGTCGCCGTCCTTGGTTGCGAATTCTTTCATGATCCGTGTTTTTTCTTCAGTAGTAATCGACATCGGGGTCTCCTTGTCTAAAGGGTGAATGGCGCAATCCGGGATGTCGTCCAGAAAGGCCCGTGGAGGGGTCCGTCAGGGGGGATTCCCCTTACGGATGGCTGCGTTTAGGGGGATTTTCCCAAAAAGAAAAGGGTTTTATGCGGCGACGAAGGACACCGCAGACAGATCAAGTTCGCTCAGATTGGTGAAGGTCGCCATGATCTCTCCGTCAGCGCGCAGAACCAGCCCGGCATCGGACAGCGATGTGCTCAACTCTGGCAGTGTGCCTTCATAGGGGATTTCGATCACGTCTTCTTCGGGGTTAAAATCTTCTATTGTGGCATCTGCATGCGCAGTCAGTATGAACCGGTCGGCCCCGGTGCCCCCATTCAACGTGTCGCCTGTGTCACCCATCAGCGTGTCATCCCCCGCGCCGCCATTCAGGAAGTCACGGTCATCATCGCCACGATCATAAAGAACATCATTGCCTGATCCGCCATGCAAGGTATCGGCCCCGTCACCACCCACGAGCACATCGTCATCCAGCGATCCCAGCAGGGCGTCGTCACCATCACCACCCATCAGGATGTCATTGCCGCCACCGCCGTTCAGCGTATCGTCACCGCGGCCCCCGGCGATCACATCGTCGCCGACATGACCATAAAGCGCGTCGTCGCCATCACTGCCGTCGATCTGATCATCGCCCCGGCCGCCATGAACCGTGTCATCGCCGTCGCCGCTGACAAGAAGATCATCGCCATCTTCACCGTGGACATGGTCGTCACCCGCGCCGGTTTGCACGGCGTCATCCGCATCGCCGGAAAAGATCACCGTGTCGCTGTTGTCGGGCGCGATAATCTCTTCCATGGATTTGATTTCGACACTTGGGTCATCCGGGTCCTCGTCCGGGGTGTCAGGTCTGTCCGTGCTCACATCGCCGAAATCCGTCCCGGTCAGGACAAAAGCTGAAATGGCAACGCCTGCTATTGCAAAGATTTCGAACATGATCACAACCCACAGATATCAGGGCCACCCCGGCCCGACGGATGTCGCGTACTACCACAGGCAGAGCATATTTTCGCGCGCAATCTGGGAGGATGGTTAACGGAAAAAAGGCAGGAAGCTGTCAATCACCGCCTGCGGATTTTCCTCCATCGCGAAATGACCGGAAATGCAGGAGCTATGGGTCATCGCGTTCACCCAAGGCTGCCACAGCGCAGCAGGATCACCCGTCTGCGCAGGAAAGCCACCCTCTGCCCAGAGGAAATGCATCGGGCTGGTGATCTTGTGACCCGTGGCGCGGTCCGCCTCGTCCAATGCTCTGTCAAAGGTTGCACCGGCCCGGTAATCTGCGCACATTGCGTGCAGTCGTGCCGGATCGGCGGCCTGCGTGCGATAGCTAGCGAGCGCGGTATCCGAAAAGGTCGCCAATGACTTATCCAAGGTCCAGGCAGAAAGCGTCCAGTCGATATAACCGACAGGGTCTGCGCCAATCATGCGTTCAGGCAGGGGCGCGGGCTGCGCCAGAAAGGTCCAGTGATAGGCTTTCAACCCCAGATCGGCAGTCCAGTTCGCCCAGAAATCCCCGGTCGGAACAATCTCGATGATCCCCAGCTTTATCAAGTGATCAGGATGGTCGAGGGCAAAGCGATAGGCGACCCTTCCACCGCGATCATGCCCAAGCACATGCGCAGCCGGTATATCAAGCGCATCCATCAGCTCGGCAATATCCGCCGCCATGCTGCGTTTTGAATAGGTGCTGTGATCGGCATCATCCGCAGGGGCGTCGCTTGCGCCATAGCCACGCAGATCAGGGATGATGACATCGAAATGCGCTGTAAAAGCCGGGGCAACGCGTTCCCAGCAATGATGGTTCTGCGGATAGCCATGCAACAAGATCAGCGGGGTGCCCTGCCCGGCGCGGTGAACCGACAGGCGCAGATCGCCGCATTGCACAAAGGATTGTTTGAAACCGGTGATCATGCGGGGTTCCACAAAACAGGTTGCTGGCGGTAGGCGATATACAGCGGATGCTTGGGGTGACCATGTTTGCTCAGCCCCAATGTGTAAAGAGGCTTGCCCGTTTCGCGCAACAGTACCTCGGTCGCAGGGCCGCGTGACAGATGCGCGCCATGGGTGCCCCATGCGGCGATGATCTGATCCGCCCATATGGCCCCGTCACGCAGAACGGCATCATTGTCAGGTCCAACCGGATCAGAGGCTTTGCGCATCATATGCGGATCGGTTTCGCGCCAGGCAAAGATATTGGTGACCTGAAACGCGCCAAACCCCAGTGCCCGGGCGCGGCGTTCACAACGCTCTACGGTCGGATCGTTCTGCACCTCTGTCGCCTTGGAGGGGTTCAACATCACAAAAAGCACACGTTTCCCCGCCGGGTCCCACGTTCGGGTCAGCGCATAGCGATAACATGCGCAATCCGAATAAAGCGCCGTCGAAGGGGCATCATCCTTGATATGTGTGCGGGTAATCATGGTGCAACAGATGCCACGTCGTAAGGTGGGTCTTGACCCACCCTATGCAACAAAAACGCGGCTTGGCTGAAATTCCCCACCGCGATAGGTGCCCACAGCAATGGCGCGACCCTCGTAAGAGGCCCAAACCTCTTCGCCGAATTCCACATCGCTGGCAATCACTGTCGCCGGGTTGCCGTTGCGCAGTTTCGCGACACTTTCAGCCAGACAGCGGACCTCTTGCAGGTCGGTCAGCCCGATTTCAAGCGGTTGAACATATGTGTCCAGCTCAGGCGTCTTCGCCAGCCGTTCGATATCCTCAAGGGTGATCCCATCTTTGGCCTGAAATGGGCCTGACCAGCTGCGGTGCAGCGTCACCACATGGGCATAACAGCCCAACGCCAGCCCCAGATCGCGCGCGATAGAGCGGACATAGCCGCCCTTGCCACAGGTCATTTCCAGCACCACGTGATCCGCGTCCGGGCGATCCACCAGCAACAGCTCTTCAACCCAAAGCGGACGGGCCGCCAATTCCATCTCTTCGCCATCGCGGGCCTTTTTGTAGGCGCGCTCACCATCCACTTTTACTGCGGAAAACTGTGGCGGGACCTGCATGATGTCGCCAACAAAAGCTCCCAGCGCATCTTTGATCGCCTGATCATCCGGGCGCAGGTCGCTCTCGGCGATCACCTCACCTTCGGCATCATCAGTATTGGTGGCCTGACCCAGTCGGATGGTAAACACATAGGCCTTCAGCGCGTCGGTAATATAGGGCACCGTCTTGGTCGCCTCACCCAATGCCACGGCCAGCACGCCTGTCGCTTCGGGGTCGAGCGTGCCCGCATGCCCGGCCTTCTTAGCATCCAACGCCCAGCGTACCTTGTTCACCACAGAGGTCGAGGTCATCCCGGCCGGTTTATCCACCACCAGCCACCCCGAAAGATCCCGTCCCTTGCGTGTACGCGCCATGATTATACCCCTTGTCAGAATGGACGCTTGCTAGAGGGATGTGGGTAAGGGGTCAAGATCACCAGTTTGGGGGTGTCATTGTCGAAGAAATGACAGAGGAGTCGATTTTTGGCTTAGGTTCAGTACACAGTAGGCAGCGTATCAGAGCGAAGTATGAAATTTGACTGTACATAATATGAAGCCTGCTTTGCAAACTTCCGTACCGTGCATAAGAATACATATGAGGAAGTTTGCGAATGTTCAGTAGGTGAGAATGCCGAAGAAGGTGTGTTGCGTGTTGCCGAACAAAATTATTGGAAATAACCAACGCAACAAAACACTCGCGATTATTTCCAGTAGCTTTGGCCTGATCATGCTTTTTCTTGCCGTGTTGATCGGGACTGCACCCGGAGGACCCTACCTGTGGGCTTCGTCGATCCCCATGGCGATAGCTATCGGAATTTTCTGGCTTTGTGCCAGATTATATCGGCATCCCGTAGCGTCATATGCAACCATTTGCTTTCGCGCAGACGGGTTCGAGCTAAACCTCAAACGCCCATTTCGGTCGGTACGCTCATATTCGCTCAAATGGTCCGAAATACTAGAAATTGTGCATGTCAGTGGTGGTTATGGGGTATGCTATCTTGACTTTGTTCTGTCTCATAGCGGTGCGGTTCGGCACGGGTTAGTCAGTGAGACGATGCGAGATAATGCGATTGACCCTTATAGATGCAGGGTCATAAGTATCCCATCAAATCTAATAGGTTTGCCGGTTGCCACCGTCATCGACAGGTTTCAGAGCGAAGCGGAGTGCGCAAATTATCATATGCAGCCGTCGCAGTTCAGATATTATTTCGTTATCTCAAAATCATACTATACTGTTTCGAAAAGCGGCGGCATCGAAAGCTAAGATGACTAACAAGATGATCAAGTCATCATGGAATGCGAACCGAAATCGAAAGAACTAGTAAATACTAGCCGAAAATCCCAAAATTTTCCAGCGGCTAGACGCCGCTGTGGTGAGTGATTTCACAGTTATCATTCACCCACCCTCCAGCACCTCTAAAAACGCGTCGCCGAACCGTTCTGCGTATTTCTCGCCGATCAGCCGTTCCAGTTGCCCTGCATCGGCGCTGCGCATCTGTGCGACCTTCGCCAGCATCGCGGCAGAGCAGCTCATGGGTTTGTCGGTGCCATGCGGTCCACGGGTCAATGCGGCTTGGACTTCCAGCAGCCGGTCATAGATCGCCCCTTCGTCGCGGCCTGCCAGTTTGCGGCGTGCGGGATGCACTTCTTCCACCGCCCCAGCGATGACCTCCAGAAAAGCGCGGCCATAGCTTTCCAGCTTTTTCGCGCCCACGCCGCCAACCTGTGCCATTTCATCCAGCGTCATCGGGCGGCGTTCGGCCATTTCGATCAGGGTGCGGTCGTTGAAGATGATATAGGCGGGGGCATTGGCCTGTTCCGCTAGAAAACGACGTTTGGCCTTGAGCGCAGACAGCAGCGGCGCATCCTCGTCGCTGACCTGCATCCGGACCTTGGGACCTGCCTTGGCGGCTTTGATCGTGTCGCGCCGCAGTTCAATCGTGGCTTCACCACGCAGAATAGGCCGCGCTTTTTCGGTCATGCGCAACGCGCCATGGCGGTCCCGGTCGGGGCGCAACAGATCATGGCCCATCATCTGTCGGAAAATCGCCTGCCATTGGCGTTTGTCATAATCCTTGCCAACACCATAGGTCGGCAGGCTGTCATGGCCGCACTGCTGGATCTTATCGGTTGTATTGCCCAGCAAGATATCAATCAGATGCCCCGATCCGAACCATTCTTCGGTCCGCAGCGCAGCAGAAAGGGCCATGCGCACAGGCGTTGTGCCGTCAAACACCTCTGCGGGTTTATCGCAGAGATCGCAATTGCCACAAGGCGCGGCCTCTTCCCCGAAATAGCCAAGCAGGGTTTGGCGACGGCAATGCAGCGCCTCTGCAAGACCCAGTAACGCGTTCAGCCGCCCGTGATCGGCGGCGCGGCGTTCCGGTGGGGCCAACCCTTCATCCACCTGCTGGCGGCGATAGCGGATATCGTCGGGACCAAAGAGCGTCAGTGTTTCAGCCGGGTCGCCATCACGCCCCGCGCGGCCAATTTCCTGATAATAGGCTTCGATGGATTTCGGCAAATCCGCATGGGCGACCCAACGGATATCTGGCTTGTCGATCCCCATGCCAAAGGCGACTGTGGCGCAGACAATCAGCCCGTCCTCTTGCTGGAACCGGCGTTCGACAATGCGGCGATCCTCTGCCTCCATCCCGCCATGATAGAAACAGGCCGAGTGGCCCACGTCGTTCAGAGCTTTCGACAATGTCTCAGTCTTGGCGCGGGTGCCGGTGTATACGATCCCCGACTGGCCCTTGCGGGCGGCGGCGAAATTCAGGATCTGTGCACGCGGCCCGTCTTTGACCGCAAAGGCCAGATGGATATTGGGCCGGTCAAAACCCCGCAGAAAGGTTGCGGGCTGTGCGCCATCGAACAGCTTTTCAACGATCTCAACTTGCGTTTCTGTATCCGCCGTGGCGGTAAAGGCTGCCAGCGGCACGTTCAATGTGCGCCGGAGTTCACCGATCCGCAGGTAATCGGGGCGGAAATCATGTCCCCATTGGCTGACGCAATGGGCCTCATCCACGGCGATCAACCCGATCCCGGCGCGGCGCAGCATATTCATCGTGCCACCCGCCGCCAGCCGTTCGGGCGCCATATAAAGCAGCTTTAGCGTGCCTGCTTCAAGCGCTTCCCAGACAGCATCGGTTTCTTCGGGCGTATTGCCGGACGTCAACGCGCCTGCCTCTACCCCCGCTTCGCGCAAGCCACGCACCTGATCGCGCATCAGGGCGATCAACGGCGAGATCACCACCGTCACCCCATCACGGACCAGCGCAGGCAGTTGAAAACAAAGCGATTTGCCCCCCCCGGTTGGCATGATCGCCAGCGTGTTCTGCCCGTCCACCACCGCTTGCACGATATCCTGCTGACCGGGGCGGAAGGCATCAAAGCCGAATACATCACGAAGAAGCGTGGCAGCGCTCATGGTCAGGGGCCTGTCGGATTGTTTATGCTCTTGGCGCACAATCCCATGCCACATGGCCCGCCACAAGTAACCCAGACGTCGCGGCACAAAAAAAGCCGATCCCGTTTCCGGGACCGGCTTTCCGACAGGGAGGATGTCGAATTAGTTGATGTCGAACGACTTGGTTGCGACAACTTCGCTGCCGACTTTAACCAGTGCCAGCACGTCACGTGTGGTTTTGCCGCCAGTGTTAACGCGAACGTCAGGGTTGGCGCCAGCGTTCAGCATTTCGGTACCCAGAAGCGCACCTTGCTGACCGGCGTGGTAGTCATAGATTTCGACCACGCTAGCATTATCAGCCGTGATCAGGCCCAGTTCCAGCACGGTGCCTTCATCAAGGCGTGGACCGTTTTGGAAATATGTGTCGGCAGCAGCTGCACTTGCGACAGTTGCGGAAGCAGCAGCGGCGAGAATGATTGTTTTCAGAGACATGGTTTTATCCTTCGAAAGTGTGCCCGGGGAGATGGGCGGTTGATGTGTTGCAGCGTGAATGCTGCGTTGTTGATGAGCATAAGATTATCGCTGTGAGGGCATTCTTGAAGGGCTTCACTGATCACGAAAATGGTGACCGAAGTGATCGGGTTCAGCGCTTGAAATTTGATCACAGAGCGCCATATGGCTTCTCATGTGCAGGGGTGCACATTAATCTATATTAAATGGTGCGCCCACTGACGTTGCGTCAGTATTTGAGAACATCGCGTCCTTTCAGCCGATCACAAATTTCAGTCCAACGCAGTTTCGTGAAGCGAAAATATTTCTGCTTTTTGTCGTGCCCGTGACCGATCTGAAACATCACGAGCGCAAAAACCGGCTGCGATCCCATGATGATCCCGTTGCCAAGGGTCAGGCGACCCCGTAACCATGATCCGTCAGGAGGGGTGCGATGGGCGAAATCATTCTTGTGCGTCATGGTCAGGCCAATTCAACGGCCAAAGATGAGTTAAGCTATGACAAGCTGTCTGATTTGGGCCACCAGCAGGCACGCTGGTTGGGGACTTATCTGCGCGACCGTGAAGATCCCTTTGACAAGGTGATTTCCGGCAACCTGCGCCGCCATCAGGAAACCGCAGCTGGCGCGGGCTATCCCGCCCCCGTGATCGACCCGCGCCTGAATGAGATGGATTACTTCAACCTTGGTCAGGCGTTGCAGGATGTGCACGGGGTGCCGGTTCCGGGCCCGGATGAATTTGCCGCCCATGTGCCGCAGGTGATGCAAGCCTGGCACAAGGCCGAAATCCAAGGGGTGGAAACCTTCGCCTCGTTCGAGGCGCGGGTGACATCGGTTTTGCAGCAAGCCGCAAAACCCGGTGTTCGCGTGCTCTGTATCACTTCGGGCGGGGTGATTGGCATGATCATTCGCCACCTTCTGAACCTTGATCCAACCCGGATGGCGCATGTGCTTTTGCCGATCTACAATAGTTCTGTGCATCGGGTACATGTGATCCCACAGGGGCCGATCCTGGCCGGGTTCAATGCGATCCCGCATCTTGATCACCCTGACCGCACCCATGCGATCACCCATTACTGAAGGACGCGCCGGATGATGAAGCTTCACTATGCGCCGCACACCATTTCTGTTGCTGTGGCAATAGCGCTGGAAGAGGTCGGCACACCCTATCAGGCGGTTCATGTGGATTTTGCAGCGGCACAGCAGACCACATCCACCTATCATAAAATCAACCCCAAGGGCCGGGTGCCTGCGCTGGAAACGCCGGATGGTATCCTGACCGAAACGGGCGCGTTGCTTGAATATGTGGCACCGGGGCTGGTCCCCGAAAACGCCTTTGCCGCCGGTCGCATGCGCGAGCTGATGTATTATCTTGCCAGCACAATGCATGTGAACCACGCGCATAAAATGCGCGGATCGCGCTGGGCAAGTGCGCAAAGCAGTTTTGATGATATGGCGGGTAAGGTGGCCGAGAATATGGCGACCAGCTGCGCCTATCTGGAAGAAGAGCTGGAAATGCTGCCCTTCCCATCCGGCAATGGGCAGGTCGTGTCCGATTTCTATCTTTATGTCGTGCTGTCATGGTTGTCGGGGGACGGTGTGGATATCGCTGATTTCCCGATTTTGCAGGATTTCCAGCATCGCATGAACACACGCAGATCCGTGCAAGCAGTGTTTGAGAAAGGAATGTTGTGATGGTGCATCTTTGGCTCCGCTCTGAATCGCGTGCGAATGAAGAACGGGTTGGCCTGACCCCGCGCGGTGCCGCGAAACTGGTGGATGCCGGTTTTAAAGTCACTGTTGAAGAAAGCAGCCAGCGGATCATTCCCATCGCTGACTACGCCGCCGCGGGCTGTGTCATTGCGTCTGAGTTTTCCTGGACGGATGCACCCGATGACGCAATCATTTTCGGGCTGAAAGAATTGCCCGAGGACGACACCCCGCTGCGGCACCGCCACATCATGTTCGGACATGCTTATAAAGGGCAGCCATCGGGCCGCGTCTTGCTTGACCGATTTCAGGCCGGGGGCGGAATGCTTTATGATCTGGAATATCTGATCGACGGTGACGGGCGACGGGTGGCGGCGTTCGGATATTGGGCGGGCTATGCTGGGGCGGCAGTATCGCTATTGTGCTGGATGGCGCAGCAGCGGGGCGGCATCGCTGCGCCGGTGAAAGCCTATCCCAGCGCCAACCATATGTTGGCAGAGATGCAAGAAATGCTGGTCGCGCTGGGCACGGATCGCCCCACCGCGCTAATAATTGGCGCATTGGGACGGGTCGGCACCGGTGCGGCGGATCTTTGCACTGCGATGGGCGTGGCGACGACAGGGTGGGACATGGCCGAAACGGCCTCTGGCGGGCCGTTCCCTGAGGTGCTGACCCATGACATCTTTCTCAACTGCATTCTGGCACGGCCGGGGACACCGATCTTCGTTCCGGCCAGTGCAAAGGTGGCACCCCGCAAGCTTTGCGTGATTGGCGATATCGCCTGCGACCCCGACAGCGACTTTTCCCCGATCAAGGTCTATGAGCGGACAACCACATGGGAAGAACCGGCGTTGCGCGTTCATGACAATCCGGTTCTGGATGTGATGGCCATCGACAATCTGCCGTCCATGCTGCCCACAGAAAGCAGCGATGATTTTGCCGGGCAGCTATTGCCGCATTTGCTGGCGCTGGGCGATCTTGACAAGGGTGTCTGGGCGCGCGCTTTGGGTTATTTCGAAAGGGCGGTGGGTTAAAACCCACCTTACGCAAACCGCTCGGTCACATTTTACGATAAAGCGCGCCCTCTGCTGCGCTGGAATCGACGCCCAAAGCCTCGAGTCCGCTTTCCAGATGATCGGCCAGATGCGGTGACCCCTTCAGATAGCTTGCTGTCGGGGTCGTTGCCTCTGTTTCGGCTGTACGCAGGGCTTCTGGCAGATCCTCTGCGGCAAAACTGCCCCGCCCGATCCAGAAAACCGCCACCAGCCCGATTTGTTCATCCTCGGTCAGTTGGTTGACGAAGCCGTCAAATTCATTCTCGGCCCGGTGCAGTTCCCGGGCGAGGATGATCACTTCGGCGATTTTGTCGGACGATATGGGTAACATGGCGTGCTCTCCTTTGCCCCAATCTGGGACATCATAGCACAGTTTGCTTTGATCTGACGCAAGTGATGATGTTACGCGCGCTTTGTCTTCATATCCATCAACGTACCCTACTTTGCGCCGAACAGCCGATAATACATCCAGTCCGGCATGAATTGCGACAGCCGGAACACCCAGGAAAACACCATCGGGAAGTTTTTTTTAAAATCATCCGAGTTCATGTGGTCGAAAAATTCCTTTGCCGCGTCTTCCGGTTCCATGATGAAAGGCATGTGAAAATCATTCTTTTCGGTCAAGCGGGTTTTGATGAAACCTGGATTGATCATCTGCACCTTGATGTCAGACGTCCGCAGGTCGGCCTGCATGGATTCTGCCAGCGCCATCACCCCGGCCTTGGATGCGGAATACCCGATGGCACCGGGCAGCCCGCGAAAACCTGATAATGATCCGGTCAGTACGATATGGCCCCGACCGCGGGCGACCATGCCCGGAATAGCCGCGCCGACAACGCGCGATGCGCCAAGGAAATTCACCTCGCCCATCATGTCTGCCTTTTCATTATCCCATTCGCTGGCCTTCATCGGCCAGTACACCCCGGCGAGGTAGACAACACCATCCAACGGTCCAGCCTCTGCTGCGGCTTTTTCGACGGCCGCACGGTTGGTCACATCCACGGTGATATATGACGCTTTGCCCGGCAATTCCGCTACAAGGTCCTTTAGCCGGTCTTCGGAGCGGGCAGATACGATCACTTCGGCCCCAGCACGGCTGAGGCAAAACGCAACCTCGCGCCCCAGTCCTTCGCTTGCACCCACCAGCCAGTATCGTTTTCCCTGCCACTCTGTCACGTTATTCTCCTGTGTATAATGCTTCGCGCGGTCTCATCGTGGCGACAAGTTCCGCCACCTTGATACCAAACTTTCGAAACTGGCTGCGGTTCATTATTGATCCGTTGGACAGTAAATACATCCAATCCGTCACATCCAGCACATGCCCGCCCGCCGCATCTGTCAGCTGGATGCGATAATGAAGCCCAACGGCCGATCCATCCTGTTGACCGGTCCCGGCGCCGACCACGTCTGGTGCCTCTGCCTTGATCTTTCCGTCGTTGCCAAGGGTAAGGGTCCAGACCCGTTCCTGCACCGTACCACTGTTATAGCGGAAAACCTCGGTCATGGTGCCGACATTGCCTTGCCATGATGCTTCTACATCTGCGACAAAGCGTGTGGTCACCCGACCTGTTGGTCCGTAAATCACCCCTTCGCAGATCAGCGATCCGTTGAAACGTTCACGGATGTCAAAACGCGGGCCGTCCCTGTAATCTGCCGGTTGCTGCGCGGGAAACGCAAGGTAGCGCCGGGTAAGTAGTACCATCAACAATACCAGCGCGGCGCCCAGTAATAAAGAGATCAATACAGGCATTGGTTACTCCTCAAACGTCGTGGCGACGAGCAATGCGATCGCGACGAGCTTCAAAACAGACGGCAAAACCGCATAAAGTATCGTAATCATGCTCAGCGCCGCGCCGGGCTGTTGTGTCCCCCCGGCATCAAACCCGGACTGTTCCAGAACAGGCAAAAGAACCACAGCAGCGAACGCCAGCGTGAACTTGTTCACGAGATTCCACAGTCCAAACCCCTGCCCGCCATTGGGTGAGATCACCGCCATGCGTTTTGCAAACATCGCAGGCAGCAGCGTCAAATCCGCCCCGATGCTGGCACCGCTTACGACGCAGATTACGGCAAAAGGGATCACATCACCCGCGCCTAAGCGCGCCGTGTAGCCGAATGAAAGCACAGCCAGCACCATGGCGATTAGCAGGACTGGCTTTTCCCCATACCGCTGCGCCAGTGCTGACCAGATCGGTGATGAACATGCGGCGGCAAGAAAGAACAACACCAAAAGCCCGCCTTCCCAGCCGGGCGCGTCCAGACGGCTTTCGACGAAGAACAGAAACAATGTCGATGACACAGCCAGCGGCGTGGCGTTGATCAAAGCAAGGATCAGCAGCTTGCGCGCGGTGGTATCCGCGATAATTTCCTTGATTTGTGTTGATGCGGCTTTGGTGCGGCCTGTCCACTCGGGCCACATGAAAAAGGCGGCGATCAGTGTTGCAATGGCGAAACCCCCTGCAAACACGGCAAACGGGTCCGCCACCACACCCATCAGCAGGGTGGGTATAACGGCCGCGATGCAGACGCCCAGCAACGCCCCGCTTTCGCGCCATGCAGCCAGACGCACATGGCCCTTGGGACCATCACCTGCCTTGCGAATGCCTTGGGCGTAGAAATTGATGCTCAGAAAGCTGAACGCGGTGAATAACCCGGTGATTGTCAGACCGAACCACCAGATCGGTTCAATCGGCGGGACGACAGCAAACAGACCGATCATTGACAAGGCCAGCAGAACAGTCGTCGACGTCACCACCAGTTTTTTGACCGCGCCCATCCGTTCGCTAATCCAACCCAGCGCCGGGTCCTGCACCACATCGAACAGGCGCAGACCAAAAAGCACCGCACCCAGCGCGGTCAGGCTGACCCCATAGGTGTCGGCATAGTATTTCGGCGCGTAAATATAAATCGGCAGCCCGGCACCGGCCAACACGGCGGCAAAACCGGAATAGGCTGGAAGTCTTTCCCGCAGGGCCTGCATCAGCTGACCTCGTCTACGGGTGGTTTTGGCTGTGATCGGAACGTAGCGCCCTTGAACCAGAGTTTCAGCGCTTGCCAGTGGATCAGTGCCAGAACCCGGCGCGATCCGAACGGACGGCGCACAGCAGATGTGAGAATAGACAGGTTCGTCAACGGTTTTCGTGGTCCTGTCAGCGTCGCAACCAGCCCGCCATTGCCGCGCGTATAGTCGATCCAGACCCCGATCCGATCGGGCTGAATATCAAAGCGAAAGACGTAACTGCCCTCCACCGGCTGAAAGGGCGAAACATGCATCAGCTTTTGGGCTGACAAGGTTTCTGCCTTGGTAATCGCGCGTCCATCCGCATGGCGGCACAGATAGGAATGGCGGTCACCAAAGGTGTTGGTGACCTCGGCAATCACTACGCGCAAAGTTTCACCCTGATCATAGCACAGCCAGAATGACACCGGGTTGAACACATGACCCAGCACGCGCGGTTGGGCCAACAGCTCAATACGGGCGGGGGCGTCGATATCCTGCGCTTCCAGCACATCGCGAACCCACGCCGCGCCGCTGCCTTGCCTAGGTGCACCGCCATGGTCACTGTCTTGCACCGACATCAGATTGCCTGCGTTTTGGGCAAACAGGGTTGGTGTGCTGACTACCGCTTCCGCATCCAACAGCACATAGTCGATGGAATAGCGAAAGCCGTTCTGCACAGCGCCGCGCCGCCCGTGATAGGTCACTGCCGCGATATGATCGACGGTGCTGTTCACTCTGCCGCCATATCCAGCCGCTCTACCGCGTTCAGCGCGTGAACAACGTCAAGCGCGCTTGCCAGCCCGTCCTCGTGGAACCCGTTTTTCATCCATGCGCCGCAGAACCAAGTGCGGTTGGACCCATTCATCGCCGCTGCTGCTTGTTGCGCGGCGAGGGCCTCCAGATCATAGACCGGATGGCGCAGGGTCACCTCGTCCCAGATCAGGTCTTCGCGGATGGCGCGCTTGCTGTTGAGGGTCACCATCATATCCTCGCCTGTCAGCCAGGGTTGCAGCGAATTCATCCAATAGGTCAGATCAATCTCGGCGGTGTCGCGACTGTCAGCCTCGGAATAAACCCAAGACGACCAAACCTGTCTGCGGCGGGGCATCACGGAAGTGTCGGAATGCAGCACAACGCGGTTCGGCTGATAGCGGACTGCCCCCAGCACGGATTTTTCGACCGCAGTGGCGTCTGACAACATGGCAAGGGTGTCATCCGAATGGGTGGCAAAGACGACCTCGTCAAACAGCTCCCACGTTCCGCCTTTAGATTTTACCTCGACACCGGTGGGCACACGGCGCACCGCATCGATCGGTGCATCAAGGCGAATATTCACGCCACGTCGAACCATATCCGTGCTTAGACGGCTGACATATTCCTGCGACCCACCGGCGACCGTGTACCATTGGTGCTGGCCCGTGGCGCTGAGCAGGGCGTGATTGTCGAAGAATTTCATCATCGCATAAGCGGGGAAATCCAAGATCTTCTCTTTCGGGGTGGACCAGATCGCGCCGGAAAACGGTAGCAGATAATGGTCACGGAAATAATCGCTCAGACGCAGCTTTGTGAGGAGCTCACCAATTGTCAGAGTCTCATCGCGGCTGGCCTGCAAGCCTTCGGCATTGAAGCGCAAGATATCACGGACCATGCGCAGGAACCGGGGGCTGACGACATTGGTGCGAGTGGCAAACAGCGCATTCAGACTGGCCAGACCATATTCCATCCGGCCCCCGTCAAAGGAGGCACCGAAGCTCATATTGCTTTTGACGACGGGCACATCAAGCTGATCGTACAGCGCCGTCAGATGGGGGTAATTGGCATAATTGAAGACGATAAAGCCGGTATCGACCGGTTCATCACCATTGCGACCCGCCATGCGCGTGCGGGCATGACCGCCAAGGCGCTTTTCAGCCTCAAACAAAACCACATGATGGTTCGGGGCCAGCGCATGCGCCGCACCCATTCCTGAAACCCCTGCACCAATAACCGCAACTTTTCTGGGCACGGCTGTCCCCGCTTCAAAAGGCATTTTCAACTGCTCCGTGACCTCAACGCTTTGTTCTGTAATCTTTACGCAAGCCGTGCCTCGCTGGATCACAGGAAAATCGCATCGATGGTGTGATCCAATGCCGAACGACCTGCGTAACAAGCATATGTTGACGGACCATAATGTTCTCGTGAAAGCGGATGCGCCTGCACCGACACCGCCCTATAGTGGGTGGGACAGCAAGCTGTGCCGCAGATCGAGGGCGAAGACGTTGACAGTGGAAGAAACGACCAAACGGGTGGCGTGGCTCGCGCAGATTACGGCAGTGCGTGATCACGGCGACAAGGCCGCATTCGCGGAACTCTTCGCCCATTTCGCACCGCGGGTGAAGTCGTTTTTGATGAAATCGGGGGCCAGCCCGGACCTGGCAGAGGAATGTACACAAGAGGTGATGGCGACCCTGTGGCGCAAAGCGCATATGTTTGATCCGCGTAAGGCAAGTGTATCTACATGGATTTTCACCATTGCCCGAAACCGCAAGATCGACCTGCTGCGCAAGCAGCGGCGACCAGAACCCGAAGACCTGCCATGGGGCCCTGAATCAGAGCCAGACCAAGCCGATGCGCTGGGTCTGCAACAGGAAACACAACAACTGGGCGCGGCCATTGCGGCCTTGCCGCCTGAACAAAGGAAACTGATCGAAAAGGCCTACTTCGGCGAGCTGACACAAAGCGAAATCGCCGCCGAAACCGGTCTGCCACTGGGCACGATCAAATCAAGGATCAGACTGGCGCTGGATCGCCTGCGCCATGCAATGAAATGACGATGACAATGAAAACGATTAAACACCACCTGACAAAGCCCTTGCTGATGGGCTACGCGGCCGGCACCTTGCCAGAGGCGTTCAACCTTGTTGTGGCGACGCATATTTCCATGTGCGACGAATGCCGTGCGGCCCTCGCCGAATATGATGCGCTGGGCGGTGAAGTGATGATGGGAACGGACCCTGTTGATCTGTCGCAGGATGCATTCGCCGCGACAATGGCCAGGATTGAAAGCGGCGAAATTGACCGCAAAACCATGACACCAAAGCCCCCATCTGGCGGTGTGTTCCCTGCGCCATTGCAGGATTACGTGAATGGCGATCTTGACGCTGTGCGGTGGCGCAGGGTCGGGGGCGGTGTGCGGCAGATGATGCTGCAGACCGGGCAGGGGGCGACAGCGCGCCTGCTGCATATCCCTGCCGGAACCGCCGTACCGGATCACGGGCACCGGGGCATGGAATTGACGCTGGTGTTACAAGGTGCCTTCGTCGATGAAACTGACCGTTTCGGCACTGGTGATCTTGAGGTCGCGAATGAAAACCTGAACCACACCCCAATCGCAGAGGCGGGGATGGATTGCATCTGCCTTGCCGCAACCGACGCGCCGCTTGCGTTCAACGGGCTGTTGCCGCGGATTGCGCAGCGTTTTGTCGGTATCTGATTGTCTTCAGAATAACCGCGCCTGTAACCATATCAGCGCAGGATAGGATGCAGGCCATATCCAGAAAAATCGATTCAGCCCGAACAGGCAGGCATTGGCCAGATGAAACAGGGCGCCCAGAAACAGCGCCGCAAATAACAGGCGCTGGTCAAGCAAGGCAATGGGAAACAGAACCTCGAACATCATCACCACCCAGGACGCGGCACAAAGAAGTCGCGGCCGGTGCGCCAACTGACGGAGCGTTTCGCTGACCGGGTAGGCGGAAAAGGCAAATACATCCCGTAGCGCCGCACCTGAGCGCCAGTCGGGATTGATGATCTTCACTTGGCCCGAGATAAAATAGGACATGATCACCTGAAACCCCAGATAGGCGAGGATCCGTTCCTGCCAAGCCGGGTCGCGGACGAGTTCAGCCAGCAGCAACATGAACAGGACCAGTAGCCCCATCTTGTCGCTGCCACCGTTATATGGACCGTCGAACCGACGCAGCAACCAAAGGCTGGTCAGTGCCAGACCAGCAAGCATAGCCAGAGGCCAAGCGCCAATCAACAAAGCGACTGATAGCCCAATTCGCAGCATGTGGATATTGCGCAGGTCTGCGGGGCCAGTCAGATGTTCAAGCCCCGCTTGGATAAATGCTAGCGCCATCAGGATCTGCGTCAGATGAATGCAGGCGTCCAGCGTCATGGCACGCTGCGAATGTCGGACAGATAGGTAATCTCGCGGGTGATCCGTTCCGCCTGACGGCTGACATGGACCAGTCGGAACTGCAGATGCGTGTTGGCCTGCGGCAGATCGGCGGCGATGCGACGAAGGATCTCATCCCGCACCTGATCCGTGGGCGCGATGATCAGGCGCTCGGTTAGGGTAACCATGAACAGATATTCGTTCCAACTCGGATTCCAGAACAGACGGCCCAGCACTTGCAACGGGACCACGCGTTGTGGGCGTGGGCGATATTCCTGCCAGACGCGGTCCTCTTGCGCTGGGTCGTCGAATACGGCCCATTGCAGTCGGGGCGACGGCTCCACCGCCTTGAAAAAGCGCCACGAGGGGATCAGCGCAGGCAGGAGGAGCGAAATAATACGGATCATGGGTGCAGTTAAGCCTGACTGGCTTAGATTATGGTTAACAGTGCGGCATATTTTACCATTTATTTAATTAACGAATCAGTATAATAATAATCGCGCATGGATAATATTGCGGAACTCGACCTGATCTTTGGTGCCTTGGCCCACCCGGCGCGACGGGCAATCCTCGCGCGGTTGGCGCAAGGGGCGGCCACGGTCAATGAGCTTGCTGCACCGTTCAACATGAGCCTGCCTGCCATCTCAAAACATATCCGTGTGTTGGAAAACGCGGCGCTGATCACACGTGGGCGGGATGCGCAGTTCCGGCCTTGTGCGCTGAACGGCGAACCTATCGCGGCCGTGGCACAGTGGGCTGATCAATACCGCCACATCTGGGATGCCCGGTTCGATAGGATGGACCAAATGATTATTACAATGAAGGATTCAACGAATGACTGACCAACAAAACTGGGTGAAGATCACGCGGACATTTGATGCTCCAATCGCTCAGGTCTGGGACATGTGGACTGACCCCGCGCTTTTCAAACAATGGTATGGCCCGATGGGCATGCAGGTGCCCACGGCTGAAATGGATGTCACCATCGGTGGCACCCGCAAGATCTGCATGGCAGCGCCGCACCGCGACATGAAGATGTGGTTCATTGGCGTCTATAAGGAAATCAACCGTCCCGCGCGGCTGGTGTATACCGAAAGCATGTGTGACGCCGATGGGGTTATTATCGCGCCCGAGGCGATGGGCATGCCCGCAGGCCAACCCCAAATCACCGAGGTCATCATCGACCTAAAAGAAGTGGACGGCAAAACCCAAATGACCATGGTGCATGTGGGCGTACCCGAAGGTTCCGCTGGTGAAACTGGTTGGAGTCAGGCCTTTGACGGATTTGAAAAGGCTCTGCAAACAGCGGCTTAAAGCGGCTTTAATTTTCATTGAAACGGAAGGGTTTCATAGGAGGCATGTTTCATGATTCACCCTGTTGAGGAGGATCAGTTCATGCCCACCCTGCATTCCGCCGATATGCGCGCGCCCATAACTTTCTGGCCGCGTTGATCCATCAAGACCCGGATATCACGCTCAAGATATTTCAGAGCGCTCTGATGGAGTAATATGACTTAATCGGGTCAGTCTCTGGTCGTGATAAAGCGCTCAAGCGGCTCTGATACCCTGCGTCAACGCCTCCTTTTTGAGCCTGCAGCCGCGCGGTGCGCCTTGATGATGGAACGGTCGATGAAGATCAGGGCATCCTCATATTACTGTCGCAAGGGGCTCGAAAATGGCTTCGCCAAACACCGCGTTCACCCCATCTGACATAGCGATTTTAGAGCTTGGTAGTGGTTTCTTCGACAGCCTCAAGAATTGGCGGCATGTTGCAATACGTTACGACCGGAAGTCTTCCGATCAGCAACCGTCACATTGGTTTGTCGCCCGCCCCTAACCCAACAGCGGGCGAATAAAAGCTGCGTCCCCTTCGTTAGCCACTTCTTGCAAAGCCAGTTGCGCGTCCATCCATGCCGCAAAATGTCCGGGTTCACTGGGCGGACCCAGTGGCCGGACAGGGTAGGCCAGATAGATATGGCAGATTTTCTCGGCGTTGATACCGTATTCCGGCATGTAAACGAACCGGCGAAAGGCCCCCAACCTGCGCGGCTTCGCGATCCGCCAGCCGGTTTCTTCGAACACTTCGCGGTGCAGCGCCTGTAGCGGGCTTTCGCCGGGGTCGATCCCGCCGCCGGGCAGTTGGAACTCGTGATGCGGCGCACCCTGATACGTCATCAGCAGCTTGCCGTCCCGCGGCAGGATCGCGTAGGCACCCGGCCTGTGCGTGTACCGGTTCCCGCTTTGCGGCGCATCGCCATACCGTCTGATCATAGCTTACCCCTTGGACCCAAGCTTGCCCCGCCTATATAGGCGCGGTATGCCAGCCCCTGACATGTAAGGAAAGCCTATGAGCCTCGGCACCCAAATCGCCTGGGACGATACCGTCCTGCCCTTCCAACTTGACGCGTCCGACATCCGTGGCCGGGTGGCGCGGCTGGATGGTGTGCTGGAACAGGTATTGTCGCAGCATGACTATCCGCCGATGATCGAAGGGCTGGTCGCCGAAATGGCCCTGTTGACCGCGCTGATCGGTCAGACGATCAAACTGCGCTGGAAATTGTCCTTGCAGGTGCGTGGCTCTGGCGCGGCGCGATTGATCGCGACCGATTACTATGGCCCGACCGAGGATGGTCAGCCTGCGCGTATCCGTGCCTATGCCTCATATGACGCGGACCAATTGGATCACACGGCAGACCCGTTTCCACAGATCGGCCAAGGTTACTTTGCGATCCTGATTGATCAGGGCAAGGGGATGGCCCCGTATCAGGGGATCACCCCAATTGCGGGCGGGTCACTGTCCAGCTGTGCCGAAACCTATTTTGCACAATCCGAACAGCTGCCCACGCGGTTTTCACTGAGCTTTGGCCAGTCGCAATTGCCCGGTGAGGCAAGCCGTTGGCGTGCCGGGGGTGTCATGTTGCAGCATATGCCCAAGGCTTCGCCGCATGTGATTGGTGAAGGCGGCTCTGGCGAAGATGGCCTGTTGGACGCTGCCGATATCCTTGACGCTGATGAAGGTGAAAACTGGACCCGGGCCAATACGCTGCTGGATACGGTTGAAGAGATTGAGCTGATCGGCCCGACCGTTGCGCCGACCGACCTGCTTGTGCGTCTCTTTCATGAAGAAAAGCCGCGCGTCTTTGACCCGCAGGCGATTACCTTTGGTTGTTCCTGCTCTGTCGAAAAGGTCAAGCAGAGCCTGTCGATCTATTCGGCCAAGGATATCAGCACGATGGTCACTGACGAAGGCACCGTCACCGCCGACTGCCAGTTCTGCGGGGCGCATTATATCTTTAACCCCGATGAACTGGGGTTTGAGGCAAAGGATGCCAGTGCCTGACCTGTGCACCAGTTTGCTTAACGCGCTGTCACGACCTGGCAGCGCGTCATCGGATTTTGATCTGAACAAGGGTATTACCGCACCGCACCGGACGCTCACCCCGGCTGGCGTGTTGATCGGCATAAGGGTTGAGACGGAAACCGTGATCCTGACCAAACGGTCTGCCCGGCTCAAACATCATCCTGGCCAGATCGCCTTTCCCGGCGGCAAGCAGGACCCGACCGACCAAAGCGTGACGGATGCCGCCCTGCGCGAAGCGCACGAGGAAATCGGCCTGCCACGCAGCATGGTGACTGTGCTGGGCAGCCTGCCGTCGCATCAGACTGTGACCGGCTTTGCCGTCACCCCCGTGGTGGCTACGGTCCATGGCCCCTTTGATCCTGTACCAGAGGCAGGTGAGGTCAGCGAAGTCTTTGAAGTACCGCTTGCCCATCTTGCCGACCCTGCAAACTATCGGGTTGAAGGTCGCCGCTGGCAAGGTCGCAGGCGACACTACTATGCTGCGCCCTATGGGCCCTATTACATCTGGGGCGCGACAGCCTGCATATTGCGCGGGTTGGCAGAGCGGTTGTCATGATGCAGGTCACTGCCAGTTGGCTGACGGACCCCGCGTCGCAGCAAGTGTGCCGGTTGTTGACGGACGCAGGCCATCAGGCGTGGTTTGTGGGCGGCTGTGTGCGTAACAGCCTGCTGGGCGAACCGGTGGCTGACCTAGACCTGTCCACCGATGCGCATCCAACGCAGGTGACTGCGCTTGCCAATGCGGCAGGGCTAAAGGTGATCCCCACAGGGATTGATCATGGCACTGTCACCGTTGTTACCGACGGCATCCCATTTGAAATCACGACCTTCCGGCGCGATGTGGCCACGGACGGGCGGCGCGCGACCGTGGCTTTTGCTGACAATATGACCGATGATGCGCGGCGGCGCGATTTCACGATGAACGCGCTGTATGTCGATGCAGACGGGCGTATCGCCGACCCGCTTGGGGGGCTGCCTGACCTGCATGCACGGCGGGTTCGCTTTATCGAAGATCCAGATCAGCGGATCAAAGAGGATTACCTGCGCATCCTGCGGTTCTTTCGCTTTTATGCTTGGTATGGGAATGCGGACGCGGGGCCAGATGCCGATGGCCTTGCGGCCTGTGCGGCCAATGTGGAAGGGCTGCAATCCCTTTCAGTGGAACGGATCACCAGCGAACTGCTGAAGCTGCTTGCCGCCCCTGATCCGGCTCCGGCTGTTGCTTCTATGGCTGCGAC
Source organism: Loktanella agnita (assembly GCF_046640325.1). Taxonomy (NCBI): domain Bacteria; kingdom Pseudomonadati; phylum Pseudomonadota; class Alphaproteobacteria; order Rhodobacterales; family Roseobacteraceae; genus Loktanella; species Loktanella agnita. Next base: position 101,948 of record NZ_JBJMBF010000005.1, read on the forward strand.
AGGCGCACTTGCGCAGATATTGCCGGGAAGTTCCGCCGCTTTGTTACCGGTACTGGTGCATCTTGAACCACAGGCCGACCTCACGCCGGACGCGATCCGGCGTCTCACGGTGCTGGGGGGTACAGCGGAAACAGACCTGCGTCTGCCGAAAGAGACAGAGCGACGGCTTGCGCTGCTGCGCTGCGACATGGCGCTGCCGGAATTGGCCTATCGCGAAGGTGCGGATGTCGCGCGCGATGCGTATCTGCTGCAATGTGCGGCGCTGGGGCGAAACCTCCAAGCGGATACTTTGTCCACAATCCAGCACGCTGCCGCACAGGGTTTTCCGCTGCAAGCGCGCGATCTGATGCCTGATCTGCAAGGACCAGCACTGGGCAAGGCGCTGAGAGCGGCTGAGCAGCGCTGGATCGCGTCTGGCTTTACGCTATCCAAGGGTGATCTGCTTGGCTGAGCTGTTTCCGCTTTTTGGTTTCGTCTTCTTCGGGCTGTTTTCGCCGGGGCCGAATGTCATCTTGCTAACAGCCTCGGGGGCCCGGTTCGGGTTTCAGCGAACGCTCCCACATATTCTGGGCGTGGCCTGTGGTGTGGGGATTACCGCAGGGCTGACAGGGCTTGGTATCGGCGTCCTGCTGAACGCACAGCCAAAGCTGACCCTTGCCTTGAAAATCGGAGCGAGCCTTTGGATCCTTTGGATGGCGTGGAAGCTTTGGCATGCGGATATGACGCAGCAGCGCGCGGGCGACAGGCCGTTCACATTTCTTGAGGCTGTGTTGTTCCAATGGGTCAACCCCAAGGTCTGGGCGGTCGCCCTAAGCGCCACAGCCTATATCGCGACCCTGCCGCCGGTTACGCAGGGGCTCACCTTGGGCGCGACATTCGCGGGGCTGAATCTTGGTGTTTGCCTGTTCTGGACCAGTGCAGGGGCGCTTTTGTCTTACCTGCTGACAAACCCGACGGCTTGGCGCGTATTCATGCGGATCATGGCTGTTGCGCTTGCGGGATTTTCGCTTCTGGTTTTCCTCTGACCGAAAGCTTGCTAAGACACCGGCATAATACCGGAAGGCAGGCCCCATGTTTCGATGGTTCGAAGGTCTTGTCGATCCCTATACCACGTATCAGGAGACCGACACGCCGCCCAAGCGGCTCTACCCGTTTCTGCGCAGTTACGCAGAACCGTTCAAATGGATTTTGCTGATCAGCGGGATCGGATCGCTGGTCGTGGCTGCGGTGGAAATCTGGCTGATGAGCTATGTCGGCCGGCTGGTTGATACGCTGTCCAGCGGCACCCCGGCAGAGGTTTGGGCCCGCTACGGTATGGAGTTTCTGCTGGTCGCGGTCTTCATCCTGACCCTGCGCCCGATCCTGCATATCCTGCAGGTTTTGCTGTTGAACAACACCATCATGCCGAATTTTGCCACGCTGGTCCGCTGGCGGGCGCATCGGCACGTGCTGCGCCAGTCGGTCGGCTGGTTTGAGGATGATTTCGCAGGCCGGATTGCAAACCGGATCATGCAGACGCCATCCTCAGCGGCAGAGGTGGTCTTTCAGCTTTTCGATGCGCTCACCTTTGCTGCGGCCTATGTAGTCGCTGCCGCGGTGCTGCTGGGGCAGGCCGATATCCGGCTGGTTATCCCGCTTTTGCTGTGGCTGGTGCCCTATCTGTTCTTGCTGCGCTGGGTGGTCAAACGTGTCGGCCCGGCGTCAGAGGCCGCGTCGGATGCCCGCAGCAAGATCACCGGACGGATCGTGGACAGTTATACGAATATCCATTCCGTCAAGATGTTTGCCCATCACGACCGGGAAATTGATTATGCCAAGCAAGCGATAGAAAAGGGGCGGCAAACCTTTCTGGCTGAAATGCGGCTTTATACCATCATGGATGTCGGCCTGATGATCCTGAACGGTTTTCTGATCGTGGGTGTTGTCGGATGGGCCATGTGGCTGTGGGGCACGGGTGCGACCTCTGTTGGCGTGGTGGCGGTTGCCACAACACTGACATTGCGTCTGAACGGCATGTCCGCCTGGATCATGTGGGCCACCAGCAATTTCTTCCGCGAGCTGGGGGTCGTGTCCGAAGGGATGCAAACTATCGCCCAGCCAGTGAAACTGCTGGATCAGACAACGCAGCGTTTGCAGATCTGTGCGGGCAAGGTCGAAATCACAGATTTGTCGCATCACTATGGCAAAAAAGCAGGTGGTCTGGACCGGATCAACCTGACCATCGCGCCGGGTGAAAAGGTCGGGCTGGTCGGTCAATCCGGTGCGGGCAAATCGACGCTGGTCAAGCTGTTGTTGCGGTTCTACGACGCCGAAAAAGGGACCATCCGGATTGATGGGCAAGACATCGGGCATGTGATGCAGGACAGCCTGCGTCTGGGCATCGGCATGGTGCAGCAGGATAGCTCGCTTTTGCACCGGTCGGTGCGCGAAAACATCCTGTACGGCCACCCGACCGCAAGCGAGGACGAAATGATCGCAGCCGCCCGCAAGGCAGAGGCTCATGATTTTATCCTTGGGCTCGAAGATAACGAAGGCAACAAGGGCTATGACGCCCGCGTGGGTGAACGTGGCGTAAAACTGTCAGGCGGCCAACGGCAGCGGATCGCGCTGGCGCGGGTCATCCTGAAAGACGCGCCTCTCCTGCTCTTGGATGAAGCGACGAGCGCCCTAGATAGTGAAGTGGAAGCCGCCATTCAGCGCACGCTTTATGGCATGATGGAAGGCAAGACAGTGATCGCGATTGCGCACCGGCTGTCGACCATTGCTCAGATGGACCGGATCATTGTGATGGATCAGGGCCGCATCATCGAAGACGGCACGCATGAGGCTCTTTTGAAGCAGAACGGACAGTATGCACGGTTTTGGGCGCGGCAATCAGGTGGCTTTCTGGGTCAGGATGCGCAGGTGGCTGGATGAAACCAGAACGTTGGATTAACCCATTCGAGCCTGCCGTAGGTGCCCCACCCCAAACGCTGATGGCATTTCTGCGGTGGTGCCTGCATGGCAGCGGTAAGGTCACCCTGCTGGCCGGGGTCGTTTCGGCCCTAGCAGGCACGCTTGAAGTGATGACCGCGCTAATGCTGGGCTGGGTCATTGATGCGGCGATCACATCGCAGGCGGATCGCTATTTCTCCGACAACCTGATCATGCTGGCGGGCGTTACCCTTTTCTTTGTGATCCTGCGACCGATCATTCTGGGTGCTTCCGGGATCATGCAGGCTGTGGTTGTGGGGCCATCGCTCAGCAATCTGATCCTGTCGCGGTTGCACAGGCATTCGCTTGGCCAGTCCGTGACATTCTTTGACGATGATTTCGCAGGACGGATCGCGCAAAAGCAGATGCAGGCCGCGCGGGCCACGACTGATCTGATCGTCGATATGATCCATACTGTTGCCTTTGCGCTGGCATCGCTTGTCGGGTCGGTCATCCTGCTGATGACCATCGACCTGCGCACGGCAGCGCTGCTTGCGCTTTGGGTTGCGGCCTATATCGGGATGATCCGGTTTTTCATGCCGCGTATCCGCACACGGTCCAAGGCGCGGGCCGCAACACGGGCAATGGTCACCGGGCAGGTTGTCGACACGATCACCAATATTAAAACGGTTAAGCTTTTCGCCCATGACGATCACGAAGACCGGGCGGCCATTGATGCAATGGAAAACTACTGGGGGACGGCGGTCAACTATGGTTGGATGTCCGCGTCATTCCGATTTTGGTTGATGGCGCTGGGCGGGCTGTTGCCCATCTTGCTGGTGGGCACGACACTTTATTTCTGGACCACAGGCGCGGCCACTGCGGGTGATATCGCTGCGGCAGGTGCCATCGCGCTACGACTGTCGCAGATGACTGGCTGGGTCAGCTTCACGCTCATGGGCATGTACGCCAATGTGGGCGAAGTCGAAGATGCGATGAACACGCTGAGCCCGCCACATAAGCTGACCGATGCGGATGGTGCCGACCATCTGAACGCGCATAAAGGCGCGATTGACCTGCAACATGTGACCTTTAGATATGGCGGCGGTCCGGGCGGGCTGGATAATGTCAGCCTGAATGTCACACCGGGTGAAAAGCTGGGGTTGGTAGGCGCGTCCGGAGCGGGGAAATCCACGCTCGTCGCGTTGCTGCTGCGGCTATATGATACCGAAAATGGCAGCGTGCTGATCGATGGGCAGGACGTGCGGAACGTGACGCAGGAAAGCCTGCGCCGCCAGATCGCCATGGTCACGCAGGAAACGGCGATGTTCAATCGGTCCGCCCGTGACAACATCCGTTATGGCAAGCCTGACGCGACCCAAGATGAAATCGAAGCGGCGGCACGGCAAGCGGAGGCACATGAATTCATCCTGAACCTGCGCGACCACAAAGGGCGCACCGGGTATGATGCACATCTGGGCGAACGTGGCGTCAAACTGTCCGGTGGCCAGCGCCAACGGATCGCTATTGCCCGTGCCATCCTGAAAGACGCGCCGATCCTCGTGCTTGACGAAGCCACCAGCGCGCTCGATTCCGAGGTGGAGGCGTCCATTCAGTACGCGCTTGATGCGATCATGGAAGACAAGACCGTGATCGCCATCGCCCATCGTCTGTCCACGCTTGCGCGGATGGACAGGATCATCGTGCTTGACGCGGGGCGCATCGTCGAGCAAGGCACTCATGCCGATCTGCTGGCACAGGACGGGCTTTATGCCCGCTACTGGAACCGGCAGTCTGGCGGGTTCATCAATGTGCAAGACGCGGCGGAATAAATGGTGACCATCGAAAGCCTGACGCATCTTGGCCTTGGCCGGGCCTCTGACGGGCAATCGCTGTTGCCGCGCGTGCTTCCGGGGGAAGAGGTCACAGTTGCCCAAGACGGCACCCTGCGCATTGTGACCCCGTCAACCGATCGGGTCGCCCCGCCGTGTCGGCATTTCAAAACCTGCGGCGGTTGCGCGATGCAGCATGCCAATGATGATTTCGTCGCGACATGGAAGCAGGACATCGTTGAAAAAGCGTTGCGGGCGCGCGGGTTGGCGCCTGAATTCCGGCCGATCACAACCTCGCCCGCGCAATCACGCAGGCGGGCCAAGCTGTCCGGCCGTCGCACCAAAAAAGGCGCAATGGTCGGCTTTCATGCCAAGGCGTCCGACACGCTGGTCGCGGTACCCGATTGCCAGCTTCTTACACCGCGATTGCTGGGCAGTTTCACCGCGCTTGAGGCGCTGACAGTGATCGCCTGCTCGCGCAAAGGCGAGATTGACCTGACGGTCACAGATACAGATCTCGGCCCGGATGTGCTGGTCGGCACCGACAAAGAGCTGACCCCGCAATTGCGAATCGAATTGGCAGCATTCGCCCAGCAACACGGGCTGGCGCGTTTGGTCTGGAACGATGAACCGGTGGTGACACTGAATGCGCCGGTACAGGATTTCGGCGGAACAGCTGTCGTGCCGCCGCCCGGCGCGTTTCTTCAGGCGACTAAACATGGCGAACTGGCGCTGCTGGATGCCGTCGAAGACGCCACGGCATCCGCACGCCATATTGTCGATCTTTTCGCAGGGTGCGGCACCTTTACCCTGCCGCTGGCCAAACGGGCGGAGGTGCACGCCGTCGAAGGTGAATCCGCCATGCTGCAAGCGCTTGACTACGGCTGGCGCGATGGCCATCAGCTTCGGCGCGTCACGACGGAAACGCGCGATTTGTTCCGCCGCCCGCTCGAACCAGATGAGCTGCGCCGCTATGACACTGCGGTCATAGACCCGCCCCGCGCAGGGGCCGAGGCGCAGATCGCCACGCTTGCCGCCTCTGACATTAAGACAATCGCCATGGTCTCGTGCAATCCTGTGACCTTCGCACGTGATGCGCGCATACTTGTTGACGCTGGATTCACCGTGAACTGGGTGCAGGTTGTCGATCAGTTCCGCTGGTCACCCCATGTCGAACTTGTTGCGGCGATCACACGCAAATAAGTCAAATCTCTCAGTTTTCCTATTGCATGACCGATTTTTGGTGTAAGCAGGAAAAAAACGGCGAAGACCGTAAAAATGGGCAGAATGATGATATCAAGAAGAACCGTAATGGTCGGTGCAGCGGCAAGCATTGCCGGCTGTGGGGCATCCGCAACGCAGTATAGCGGACCGACAGTGACTCGTATTCAAGTGTTCAAATCGCGGCGTGAAATGCAGCTGCTGCACAATGTGACACTGTTGAAAACATACAAATTCAATCTGGGGTTTGAACCTGCGGGCCACAAAGTTCAGGAAGGCGATGGGCGCACGCCCGAAGGCGCGTACCTGATCAACCGGCGCAATCCGAACAGCCGGTATCACCTGTCGATTGGTATTTCCTATCCCAACACCAATGACATTGCCCGCGCCCGCGCGCGTGGGGTCAGGCCGGGCGGGGATATCTTTATTCACGGAACGCCAGATGCCTATGTGAACCAGCAAGACTGGACCTGGGGCTGCATCGCGGTGAAAAATGAAGAGATGGATGAAATCTACGCGATGGTGCAGACCGGCACCCGGATTTTCATCTACGCCTGAACCCTTGCGTGCCCGCGACGGGCACGCAAACGTTTAAATCAAAATGCGTTAGAACCCTGCGGATGGGATTGGGCGGCTCATCGCTGGATCACTGCCCATGTTGAGTGTCCACCACAGTTTCCCTGCGGGTTCCTGAAACCATGCGATTCCCATGTAACGGGCATCGGCATCCATAAGCACTGATCGTGTATCCGGCTGCCCCATCCAGGCGGCAAGTGTCTGCAACTCTGTCTCATATGATTCAGAGATATTCTCGCCCAGCAACCGACCGGGGAAACCCACACGGCGGGCGCGGTCCAGCGGGCTGGACCCGTCAGATCCGAAAAGCCAAGGGCGGTTTTGGATCGACATGTCGCGCGCATGGGTCGCGGCGGCAGCGTTCAGGCGGGGATCAAGCTGCACGGGTGCAAGGTTCGCCTTTGCCCGTAGCGCATTCACTGCATCAAGCATCCGAAACTGAACCGCAGCCTCGTCACCGGCGTCGATCCTGTAGACCGTTGGCAGTGGCAGACCGTCCGGTCCAAGCGCACGCCCCGCGCCGCCGCCAGCACATGCGGTCAGGCTCATGGCGGCAAGGCCCATCATCAGTTTACGTCGGTACATGTGTCTGCTCATCTGTTGCGTCGATATTCCTTAGCGGCAAAGATGGCGTAGTTCAAACACACATGGCACTGACAACGTCACTGTTACGATTGTTTGATTTGCCGTCATAGCCTTCCCGCTCTAGATAAAGGATCAAACCAGAATTCTGTTCCAAAGCGGAGACCGAAATGACGAAAAACCTGTCGCGCCGTGGCTTTCTGGCGACAACCGCCGCCGTAATCGGAACAGGCGCTGTCGCACAGAGCAGCAACACCACCGAAATCGAAGGCGATATTTCCGATGCTGTGCAGCGGAATATCTCCAGTTTTCGGTCGCTGGATTGGCAGCCTTATTTCAGCAACCTGCATAACGGGGCCATTCTGGTCGATATCCAGTCGCGCGCGCTGCATTACTGGTCCGAAGATCAAGCGATTTACAAGCTTTTCCCAACCAGCGTGCCCTTGACCGAAGACTTAACACGGACAGGCCGGACAGAAATCACTCGCAAGGTCGAAGGACCCAGCTGGGCGCCGACACCTTCGATGAAAGAGCGTAATCCAGAATGGCCTGACTTCATTGGCCCTGGTCCTGACAATCCGCTTGGGACACATGCGCTTTACCTGTCGTGGCAGTATTACCGGATTCACGGTACCCATGACACGCGCAAGATCGGGCGACGGTCATCAAACGGCTGCATCGGGCTCTATAATGAGCAGATTGCTGAGCTGTTCGGATATGCCAAGGTTGGAACGCAGGTTTTGTTGATCTGACGCCACGGCGTCAAGTCAAAGGGATCAGTTCAAAAGCGTTTCAGCGACGCGAATAATTTTTTCAGTCTGGACGACAGACAGCGAAAACACCGCCAGTATCCAAGTTGCGCGGATAGCATCAACCTGAGACCATATTCTCGCCGCAAAGCCGCGGTCTGGCAGAACGGGCACCGGGAACGGATCCACGCGCGACGGGCGGCTCTTCATCAATGGCAGCCGGCGTCCCTGATGAGGTTCTTCATGCACAAAGCTCTGCGGTTCAGATGCTGGTGCGCGTCTGGACTTTGGCTTGGGGCCGCCCATTTTGTGCACGATTTCCTCTGTTTCTGCATTGAACTCTGCCACCCAAGCAGGAACTGGCTTGATATCTGCCTGCTTTCGCTGAACAGGGCTTGCTGATTGCTGGTCTTCCAATTTGGAATTGCGCACATATTCGTTTGTTTCTGAAACCAGTTTGCTCAGCACCGCGCCCAGAACATCGTCAGCCTTTTTTTCTGGCAAGGCCATCGGCTGGGTTTGCCGTCGGCGTGGCGCGATCATGTCAGCCCATTCCTGCGCCGATTGCAGCCGTTCCTTAGGCAGAACGCACATGGCCTTATCAATCGCTTCCAGAAACTCTGGGGTGTATTCGTCAAACCGCCCTGCAAGCGGTTCACATGGATCAACGCCACCACTGGCAACTTCGGCCATGCGGGTCTGACTGTTGGCCGGGACATCACCTGAAATTAGGTGGTAGAATGTTGCGGCCAACGCATAAAGATCGCTACAGGGGCCTTGTTTGCCACCAGCAAAATAGAATTCCTGTGGGGAATAGCCGTCTTTCACCACCAAAAGCGCGGAGAGCGCCCGACTTTCGCGGCTCGCTTCTTCGCGGGCCGCGCCAAAGTCAATCAGGACAGGATTGCCCCATTTGTCTATCAGGATGTTATCGGGCGAAATATCACGGTGCAGCAGATCCTGCCGATGCACCATATCAACCGCATCCAGCAGGCGGATCAGGATCTCTCTGATCTGGCGGGGGTCCAGCGATTGACCCTTGCCCTTGATGAACTGGCGCAGATCCTGACCTTCGATCAGGTCAAGCGCCATATAGGCGGTGTCATTATCCTCAAACACGCGGTGAACACCGACAATGTTAGGGTGCCGCAGCTTGGCGATGCTGCGCGCCTCGCGCATGAACATCTCGACAATGGAACGATATTTTTCTGCGTTGGACTGCGATCTGACAAGAACACTGGTGCCTTCGCGGTGGCAAAACACCTCAGGAAAACATTCTTTGATGACAACCGTACGCGCAAGATAATTATCCTGCGCCATATAGGTAATGCCAAAGCCACCGTTGCTGATACGGCCAGTAATTGTGAACTGATCACTTAAAAGCCGCGTCCCTACAGGGAGCGACTCTGTCCTTTCTTGGCGAGCCCCCTCAGGCTCTACGTTGTCCGCATAAGACATTATTCACCATCGCCCATGTTCAGCAGCGAATCACAACGAAACAAACCGAAACATGGCAAAGGTGCCGCGCAAATGTGACCCCATTGCGGCATAGTTTGGAAAACTTGTGGGAAATCAAACACACTGATAGCTAGACGTAGGTTACTCACCACCCGTAAACCTGTCACCTTGTTCAATAGAGTGTGCGCGGATTATTGCCTATTGTCGTGAATTATCGGCGGTTTTTCGCGATTTCATTGGCATTTCCAAGCGCGCAGAAAACCGCCAACTGCTCAGCGGCACTTTGTCATGTCGGATGATAGCGGTGTGGCTTGCCCCACCCCACGACCGGCTCGTTATTCCAGCCAGCCCTTCAGGTTCTTCTCGATGATGCCGGACAATGCCGTGATATGTGCGGGATCATCATTCAGGCAGGGGATATATGTGAAATGCTGGCCGCCGGCCTCTTCGAAGCTTTCCTTGATCTCTTCGTTGATTTCTTCAAGCGTTTCGATGCAATCAGCCGAAAACGCTGGGGCACAGACGGCTATGTTCGTGATGCCGTCCTCTTTCACCAGACGCGCGACCTCTTCGACCGTATAGGGCTTTAGCCACTCTTCGGGGCCAAAGCGGGACTGAAAGGTCGTCACAATCTGGGTGTCATCCCAGCCCAGCCGCTCCTTTAGCAGCCGTGTCGTTTTCTGACACTGGCAGTGATAAGGATCCCCTTCCCGCAGATAGCGTTCCGGCACACCATGATAAGAGCAGACCAGCTTTTCGGGCTTGGTTCCCGCATCGGCATAAGCGCGTTCGATGGATTGGGCCAAGGCCTCGATATAGGTAGGGTCATCACAATAGGGTTCGACCACACGGGCAACGGGTTGCCATTTTTCATCCATCAGCGCGCGGAAAAACTGGTCATTTGCCGTGGCTGATGTTGCGCCCGCATATTGGGGATAAAGCGGGAAGAACAGAATTCGTGTACACCCGGCCTCGACCATTTCGCGCACCTTGGATCGCGTTGAAGGGTTGCCATAGCGCATGCAGAAATCCACCCGCACATCATCGCCAAAGCGTTCAACCATACGGGCATGGATCGCGGCGGTTTGTGCCTTGGTAATGGTCATTAGCGGGCTTTCATCTGCCGCTTCATTCCAGATGGATTTATAGGCTGCCCCCGACGAAAATGGACGTTTGGTCAGAATGACAAGCTGCAACAAAGGCTGCCAAAGCCATGCGGAATAGTCGATCACGCGCTTATCGGACAGAAATTCGTTCAAGTAGCGACGCATGGACCAATAATCAGTCCCGTCCGGCGTACCAAGATTGGCCACAAGGATGCCAACGCGTCCGGGCTTGATTTTCGGATGGTCAGCAGGGGCGTGCGCGGGGCATGTTGCGGGCCGCGCGCTGGCCTGGCTTTCTGCATCAAACGTCTTCATCAGCTTTCCCTTTGCGTCATTGTAGATCGAATTAAACGGATTACGCAGCGCGTCAATCTTTGGACCGATCCAATGGTGTCTCTACCGTGTCTAATGCGTCAGCAAGCCGCAACTTTGCGCTACCCGGACGCAGTGGTTGCTGTTGCGTGTCCGCTGGGGCCCATCCTGTAAGGGTGATGATTTCAAATGTCGCATCCACCCGGTTATCGGCATTGCGAAAATTCGCGGCATAGATACTCGCCGCCTCGGTCAGCACATTGCGGCGGGTTGGGTGGCGCACCCGGTCGGTCAGCGCATTGGCCTCCCCCATTTTGCGTAGGTCATGCATCAGGTGAAATGCGTTGGCATAGCTGGCGGTCAGGGGCATGCTGTCTGCCACTGGCAATGCCAGCCCCGCGCGTTGCAGCAAGGCCCCCAGATCGCGGATCTCACCCATTGGGGCGATGCGCGGCGACAGCCCGCCGGTCACGGCGACCTCTGCCTCTGCCAGCGATTTACGCAGCTCTTGCAAGGTCTGCCCGCCCAGAAAGCTCGCCATTAGCAGACCGTCAGGTTGCAAAGCATGGCGGCACTGCACCAGATGGCCAACCGGATCATTGGCCCAGTGCAGACACATGGCGTGAATGACCAGATCATGGGCCTCTGGCTGTAAATCCAGCAGATCATCATCGGGCACAATCTTGGCATCGGGATAGCGTACGGCCCAGAAATCAGGGAAACCGGTCACAATCGCAATGGATTTAAAGGTTCTGTTAACCTCATCCAGTCTTTCCTGAAGTTCATCTGCCACCTGTTCTTGTAAAAACAGGGCGTCAGGTTCGGCGCGGGCACGGTTTCGGGCCAGCGCGGTACGGTCGATCAGGTCGGGCAAGTTTTCCATGGGCATCATCTAGGGTGCAAAGATGCGGTTGCAAAGCGTCATTCGTGCGATCTACCCGGCGCAATGCGTCGCATGCGATGCATTGACCGAAGCTGAATTCGGATTGTGCAGCACCTGTTGGCGGGACACGCAGTTTATCGGCGGTCTGGTCTGCGACAGCTGTGGCGCGCCGCTTCCAGGGGATGATCCGGGCGAGCCGGTGCAATGTGATGATTGCATGACAATTGCCCGGCCCTGGGATCAGGGGCGGGCCGCGCTTGTCTATACAGGGATCGGACGGCGTCTGGTGCTGGCGTTGAAACACGGGGACCGAACCGATCTGGCGTGGCCCGTTGCTGGTTGGATGGCGCAGGTGGCGCGCCCCTTGCTTTGCGATGATACGGTGCTGGTCCCGGTCCCGCTGCATTGGGTGCGACTGGTGCGACGGCGGTATAATCAGGCGGCGCTGCTGACCCATCAATTGGGCAAGCTGCTGGAAAGACCCACCTGCCCGGACGCCTTGCTGCGGCCCAAAAAGATGAAACCGCTGGAAGGGCACAGCAGGGATGCGCGCTTTGCCGCGCTGTCAGGGGCGATCATCCCCAACCCGAAACGGAGCGCCATGATCAAGGGCAAGCCCATTCTGCTGATCGACGATGTAATGACATCTGGCGCAACCCTCGCCGCCTGCGCCGAGGCGCTGATTACGGCAGGGGCAGCAAAGGTAGCGGTCCTGATACTGGCAAGGGTCGTCAAAGACGCCTAGATATCATGGAAACTATTCCAAGGATCCAAACCATGCCGACGATTGAAATCTACACCAAACCCACCTGCGGCTTTTGCCACATGGCCAAGCGCCTGTTGAATTCCAAGGGGATCAGCTATGCAGAGGTTGATATCACCGCCCAGCCCGATCGCCGGGCCGAGATGATCCAGCGCGCCAATGGCGGCAGCACTGTGCCGCAGATTTTCATTGATAATCAACATGTCGGCGGATGCGACGACCTGTTTGCGCTTGAACGGGGTGGCAAGCTGGATGCTATGCTGGCTGCATGAAGGCAGCACTGATCCAGTTGAACGCGGGTGATGATCCGGCGGCAAACCTGCCACGGACGACTGAACTGATTGCGCAGGCCGCCGGTCAGGGTGCGGGTTTTGTGCTAACCCCCGAAGTCACCAACTGCGTGTCGCAAAATCGGCAGCATCAGATGGATGTGCTGCAACACGAAGACGCGGATCAGACGCTCAAATCCCTGCGGGAAGCGGCCATCCAGCACGATATCTGGATCTCCATCGGTTCGCTGGCCCTGAAAACCGATGATGTAGACGGGCGCTTTGCCAATCGGTCTTTCCTGATCGACCCGGCGGGCCGGATCGTGGCGCGTTACGATAAAATTCACATGTTTGATGTGACAGTATCGGACAGTGAAACCTATCGCGAATCTGCCGGATATCGCCCGGGGGAGCAGGCGGTGGTGGCGGATACGCCTTTTGGCAAGCTTGGGCTGAGTATCTGCTACGATATCCGCTTTGCCTATCTCTACCGGGCGTTGGCACAGGCCGGGGCAGAGGTGCTGCTGGTCCCCTCTGCCTTTTCCCCCGTCACCGGGGCCGCGCATTGGGAACCGCTGTTGCGGGCGCGGGCAATCGAAACGGGCAGCTATGTGCTTGCAGCGGCCCAAACGGGCACACATGCGGCGGCCATAGGCAAGTCGCGCAAAACATACGGGCATGCGATGGCCGTATCGCCCTGGGGCGAGGTATTGGCGGATCTTGGCCCAGAGCCGGGCATCGGTCTGGTTGATCTTAGCAGTGCGGAAGTGTCACAAAGCCGCAAACGTATCGCAGCCTTGTCGCATGACCGCGCCTTTGAAGGACCCTGATGACCGACGTCCCCACCCATCTTGCGGTCTCGCTCTTTAGCGAAATTCTCGCCGTGGACCAGCTTGCACGGTCTAACGTGGCACGTGTGCTGCCCAAGGGGATGGAACTGTCACATTTTTCAGTGCTCAACCAGCTTGCGCATATGGGGGCTGAACGGTCGCCCGCGCAACTGGCCAAGACGTTCCATGTGACGCGCGGGGCGATGACCAACACGCTGCGCAAACTGCAATGGGCCGGCTGGGTGCATATCCGGCCCGACTGGGATGATGCGCGGCGCAAGATGGTGTCGATCAGCCCCGCAGGCCAAGCCGCCCGCGACGCCGCCATCGCCGCCATCGCGCCGGTAATCGCCGAGGTGGTAAAGAACGTCGGCGCCGACAAGGTCCGCATCGCCCTACCGGTGCTACGCGAAATGCGGCTGAAGCTTAGCCAGATCGAATAACCCCAGCCTTGTCGCTATCGAACATTTCGCCCTATTCAGCGGGCTTCGTCGCCGCTGTCACATAGTTCACCGACAGGTCACGATCCGAGATGGACCATGTGAAGCGGGCGAAGTTAAAGACGAACCCCTTGCGATCAACCGGCGTCATCCCCGCCTTTGACAGCATCGCGACCAGCTCATCCGGCGTGATGAATTTGTTCCATTCATGTGTCCCCTTGGGCAGCCAGCGCATGATATACTCCGCCCCGACAATCGCCATGGCAAAGCTTTTCGGGTTTCGGTTGATCGTCGAACAAATATGAATCCCGCCCGGTTTCATTAATTGCTGGCAGGCCGTCAGATAGGCCTGCGGATCAGCCACATGTTCGACCACTTCCATATTCAACACAGCATCGAATTGTTCACCTGCATCTGCGAGCGCTTCGGCTGTCGTGTGGCGATAATCAATCTCGACGCCTGATTGCTCTGCATGGATGCGGGCGACCGGGATATTGCGTTCAGCAGCATCCGCGCCCACAACCGTCGCACCCAGCCGGGCCATCGGTTCGCACAAAAGACCGCCACCACAGCCGATGTCGAGAATACGCAATCCGGCAAAGGGCGCGGGGTCTTGCAAATCGCGGCCGAATTCGGCGGCAATCTGGCCGGTGATATAGTCCAGCCGGACCGGGTTCATCATGTGCAACGGCTTGAATTTACCGTTCAAATCCCACCATTCCGCGGCCATCGCCTCAAACTTTGCGATTTCAGACGGGTCAACTGTATTTGTGGCCGACATTTTAGGCTCCGCATTATGGTCTCTGGTCGCTACACGCGATATAGGTTGTATATGGACAAAGTCGTAGGACAAAAGCGCGCGGGCGCACATCTTTATCACCCCATCGAACCCTTCGATCAGCGTATGCTGGATGTGGGCGACGGCCACAGCATCTATGTCGAACAATGCGGCAACCCGGATGGCGTGCCTGTGATCGTGCTGCATGGCGGCCCCGGTGGTGGGTGCAGCCCGGCGATGCGGCGCTATTTTGATCCCAGCGTTTTCCGGGTGATCCTGTTCGATCAACGTGGCTGCGGACGGTCGCGGCCGCATGCCAGCGTCACCAACAACACCACATGGCACCTTGTCGCGGATATTGAGCTGATCCGCAAAACGCTTGGGATTGATCGGTGGATCGTCTTTGGTGGATCATGGGGGGCGACGCTCGCCTTGATTTACGCACAGGCGCATCCTGATCATACGGCGGCACTGACGCTACGGGGTGTGTTCCTGATGACACAGCCCGAACTTGATTGGTTCTATGGCGGCGGCGCAGGCCGGTTTTGGCCCGATCTCTGGGGCAAGTTCACATCCCTGATCCCGGAGGATGAACAAAACGACCTGATCGGCGCCTATCACCGGCGGCTCTTTTCCGGGGATATCCCACAGGAAACGCGGTATGCGCGGGCTTGGGCGTCGTGGGAAAACGCGCTGGCCTCTATCGACAGTGACGGGATCACCGGGGAAAGCCCGGCTGATTACGCCCGTGCCTTTGCCCGGCTGGAAAACCACTATTTTCACAATGCAGGCTTTTTGTCCGCGGATCAGCAGATCCTGCATCCGGACCAGATGGCAAAGATTGCTGAAATTCCTGGCGTCATCGTGCAAGGGCGCTATGATATGATATGCCCGCCGGTGTCCGCATATAAACTCTCGCAGATGTGGCCGAAATCTCAGCTGACTTTTGTCGGTCGGGCCGGGCATGCATTGTCAGAGCCGGGGATCAGCGCGGAACTGGTGCGCAAAATGGACACGTTCGGGGCGCAGCGCATCGCTCTGGGCGTGTAAGGGTTTACACAGGAAACATAGTTGTTATTCAATTGCGCAACTAACGGGGAAAACTAAAATTTTGGGCAATGTCCTTAAGATTATCCTTCAGCGTCTTGCGCTGGGCCTGCTGACTTTGCTGATCGTTTCCGTGGTGATCTTTGTGGCAGTGAACATGCTGCCCGGCGATTTTGCAGAATCTATTCTGGGCCAGGGCGCCACACCAGAGGCGGTTGCCTCCATCCGGCGTGACCTTGGCCTCGATCAGCCCCCTGTCACACGTTATTTTGCTTGGCTAGCCGGTGTCGCGCAGGGCGATCTGGGTAGCAGCTTTGCCCAAGCAAATTTCGCCAGTTTTACAGGCACGAATTCTGGGGCCAAGACGGTCGCTGAACAGATCGCCCCGCGTTTTGCCAACACCATGTTTCTGGCCGCCGTCACGGCCGTAATCGCCGTGCCCTTGTCGATCCTGCTGGGTATTCTGGCGGCGCTTTATCGGAATTCAGTCTTTGACAAGGCGACGAATATTTTCACCCTGTCGTCGATTTCCAGCCCCGAATTCTTTCTGGCCTATGTCCTGATCCTGTTTCTGGCAGTGCTGAACCCGATCCTGCCGTCCTTATCGAATATCTATGATGGGATGGGTTTTGGGGAACGGTTGAACCGGACGTTGCTGCCGGCGCTGACGCTGACACTCGTGGTCACGGCGCATATGATGCGGATGACGCGGGCCGCGATCATCAACCTGCTGGCCAGCCCCTATATCGAAATGGCGCGGCTCAAAGGGTTGTCACCGATGCGGGTGATTGTGAAACACGCGCTGCCCAATGCGCTGGCCCCGATCATCAACGTGATCGCACTGAACCTTGCCTATCTGATCACCGGCGTTGTTGTGGTCGAGGTGGTGTTCGTCTACCCCGGCATCGGGCAATTGTTTGTTGATAGCGTGAAAATCCGGGACATACCGGTGGTGCAGGCTTGCTGCCTGATCTTTGCGGCGGCCTATATCATGCTGAACCTGACGGCCGATATCCTGTCGATCCTGTCAAACCCAAGATTGAGGCATCCGAAATGATCGTATGGATTGCAGCAATTCTGGTGGCGCTTGGCGCGCTTGCTTGGGGGTTCCGTTTTGCCGGACAAATGGCGACAGGGAACGCCCCGCGCTTTCGCGATATGCCGTTTGGCGTCGCTTACGGCTATGTGCTGGGATTCGCGGTTCTGGTCTGGCTGGTCTGGGGCTATCTTCAAGGGCGCAGCGCCGACCCGGCCATCGCCAACAAGTATTTCTTTCTGCGGATCGCGATCGAAGGTTTCATTATCTTCTCGATTGCGGCTTGGCTGTTCCGGCTTCTGGGCCGCACCATCGGCACCGCATGGAGCCGCAAGATGTTTCGCGCCATGCCGCTGACCGCGTCCTTTGGTATTCTGGTCATCCTGATCTATGCGATCCTTGCGATCTTTGCGCAGGTGATTGCACCTTACGGGCAGGAACAGATCATTCCCGGCGTTGCCGCAAATATCACGCCCGGCGGTGATCCGGCGCTGGGGGGTAACCCCGATTTCCCGCTGGGCACTGACCAAATCGGGCGCGATATCCTCAGCCGTCTGATCTACGGCGCGCAAAACACTGTCGGCATCGCCTTTGCGACCACGCTGCTTGCGTTCTTTCTGGGCGGGACCTTTGGCTTTCTGGCCGCGACTTTGGGGGGCTGGTTGGACCAGATCATGTCGCGGGGGGTTGATGTGCTGATGGCGATCCCCTCGCTGATTTTTGCGCTGCTTCTGATGACCATCGCCAGCGTCTGGTCGCCGGTGCTTGGTATCCCGCTGACCGTTTTCATGGTTGTGATCATCGCCGTGATAGACAGCACACGTGTCTATCGTCTGGCCCGTGCGGTTGGTCAAAGCATCGTCGTGATGGATTACATCGAGGCCGCCAAACTGCGCGGTGAAGGTCTGGGCTATCTGGTGTTCAAGGAAATCCTGCCAAACGCCACCGCACCGCTTTTGGCTGAATTCGGTCTGCGCTTTTGTTTTGTTTTCCTGATGATTGCCGCATTGTCCTTCCTTGGGGTCGGTATCCAGCCGCCGCTTGCGGATTGGGGCACGATGGTACGTGATCTTGGCGGTTTCGTGAACTACGCCCAATTCGCCCCCATGGCTGCGACATCGCCTTTGCTCGCCGCCGGGGCCATCGCATTGCTGACCGTCGCGGTAAATTTCGTGGTGGACTGGATGCTGCATAAATCATCGGGGTTGAAAGAGTGAGATGACAAAAACCCCAGACCAGAACCCACTTCTCAAGATGTGCGGCGTCAAGCTGGAAGGCCGCAGTGATGAAACATGGAGCCCGATCATTCGCGGGATCGATCTGACACTTGCGCGGGGCGAAGTGCTAGGGCTGATCGGTGAATCCGGGGCCGGGAAATCCACGCTTGGCCTGGCCGCTATGGGCTATACCCGCGACGGGGTGCGGATCAGCGAAGGCTCGGTCGAATTTGACAGCATTGACCTGTTGAAAGCCTCTGCCGCGACCAAGCGCGACCTGCTGGGCAAACGCATCGCCTATGTTGCGCAATCGGCTGCCGCCAGCTTTAACCCCGCGCACAAGCTGATCGAGCAGCATGTCGAAGGACCGGTGCAGCACCGGGTGATGAACCGGGCAGACAGCGAAACCGACGGGATCGAACTCTATCGCAAACTGCGCCTGCCCAATCCCGAAGAGATCGGCTTTCGCTATCCGCATCAGGTGTCTGGCGGGCAGTTGCAGCGGGCAATGACGGCGATGGCCATGTCCTGTCGGCCCGATCTGATCATCTTTGACGAACCGACAACCGCACTTGACGTCACCACCCAGATCGAGGTGCTCGCCGCGATCCGCAATATCGTCGAACAGTTCGGTACCGCTGCAATCTACATCACCCACGATCTGGCCGTTGTCGCGCAGATGGCCGACCGGATCAAAGTACTGCTCCAAGGGGAAGAGGTCGAAACCGCCGACACGCGGCAAATGCTGTCTGCCCCGCAGCAGGATTACACAAAATCACTCTGGGCGGTGCGCAGTTTTGAACGGCCTGCTAAACCTGCGGTTCAGACCAGCGCGGTCCCCGTGGTCAGCGTGCAAAATGTCGATGCCGCCTATGGCAAGGTGCCGGTACTGCACGATGTCAGCTTTGACATGCATTCTGGCCGGACGGTGGCTGTGGTCGGCGAAAGCGGTTCAGGCAAATCCACCGCCGCGCGCTGCATCACCGGGCTCTTGCCCCCAACCAGCGGGCAGATCCTGCTGGATGGCGATGTGCTGCCGGCCGACTATCGCAAGCGGTCCAAAGATCAGCTGCGTCAGGTGCAGATGATCTATCAGATGGCCGACACAGCGCTGAACCCGCGCATGTCCATCGGGCAGACCATCGCACGGCCCGTGCAATTCTATCTGGGCCTGACCGGCAAGGCCAAACGCAAACGGGTGGATGCACTTCTCGAACAGATCGAGCTGGAGCCGAGCGAATATTACAATCGTCTGCCTTCGGAACTGTCGGGCGGGCAAAAGCAGCGGATCGGCATCGCACGGGCGCTGGCGGCAGAACCAAAATTCATCATCTGTGATGAGGTCACATCAGCCCTTGATCAACTGGTCGCCGAAGGCATCCTGCGACTATTGGCGCGTTTGCAAGATGAACTGCAACTGACATATATGTTCATCACTCATGATCTTGCGACAGTAAAAGCGATCTCGGACGAGGTCGTGGTGATGAAAGAAGGCCGGGTGGTCGAACAAGGGCCCAAGCGGGACATGTTCAAGCCGCCACACCACGCCTATACCGATTTGCTCTTGTCCTCGGTCCCGGAAATGGACCCGGACTGGCTCACCAATCTTCTTGCGGAACGCGGTGTTGATAACATCGGCGACGCCGCAGTTGATAAAATGTAACCCCAATCTGATGTCCAGAAGGACACGATCCTACCAATCAGGGAGAAAGATATGAACGGAATTAGTAGACGCGGTCTGCTGCAGACAGGGGCCGCCGCTGGTGTGCTCAGCCTGTCCGGTATGCCGCTGCGCGCGCAGCAGACGCGGGGCGGAAAATTCACAGCCGGTCTGTCCGGTGCCAACACATCAGACAGCTGGGATGGCCGGACGCATTCGGATGTGTTCATGATCGCCGCGGCGCTGGGCGGGGTGTTTGACGCGCTGACCGAAGTTGCGGCAGATGGCTCGCTTCAGGGCGAACTGGCCGAAAGCTGGGAAGCCAGCGCCGACGCCAAGATCTGGACATTTAACCTGCGTCAGGGTGTGTCCTTCCACAACGGCAAGTCCTTTGGCGCTGACGACGTGATTGAATCGCTGCAACTGCACGTGGCCGAAGGCTCCAAATCCGCCGCGCAGCCGCTTGTTGCCGCGATCACCGAGATGAAAAAGATGGGCGAGCATCAGGTGCAGTTCACGCTGGAATCCGGCAACGCCGATTTCCCTTACCTGATGTCCGACTATCACCTGCTGATGTATCCTGCAGGCCAGATCGACGAAGCCATCGCGCAAGGGATCGGGACGGGTCTCTATTCCGTTGTGGCCTTCGATCCGGGTGTGCGTTTCGTCGGCAAGCGCGTCGAAAATCACTACAAAGGCGACAGCGCTGGTTTCTTTGACGAAGTCGAACTGATCGCGATCAACGACAACACCGCGCGGATGAACGCGCTGATGACCGGTCAGGTCGATGCAATCAACCGGATCGACTTCAAGGTCGAAGCACTGTTGAACGCCAACCCGAACGTCCGTCTGCAAGAAGTGACCGGGAACCAGCACTACAGCTTCCCAATGCTGACAGACAATGCGCCATTCGATGACGTTAACGTCCGCAAGGCGCTGAAATACGGCATCAACCGTCAGGAACTGGTCGACAAGATCCTGCTGGGTCACGGTAAGGTCGCGAATGACACCCCAATCGGCCCCGCCAACCAGTACTATGCAGAAGACATGGAACAGCTGGCCTATGACCCTGACAAGGCTGCCTTCCACCTGAAAGAAGCCGGTCTTGATAGCCTGAACATCGATCTGTCCGCGTCTAACGCGGCGTTCGAAGGTGCGGTTGATGCAGCCCAGCTTTATCAAGCCAGCGCTGCATCCTCCGGCATCAACATCAACGTGGTGCAGGAACCTGCGGATGGTTACTGGTCCAATGTCTGGCTGAAAAAACCATTCTGTGCTTGCTACTGGACGGGTCGTGCAACCGAAGATTGGATGTTCTCTTCGGCCTACGAAGCCGGTGTGCCATGGAATGACAGCCACTGGGATCACCCGCGCTTTCAGGAACTGCTTTATGCCGCCCGTGCAGAACTCGACAGCGACAAGCGGCGCGAGCAGTACACAGAAATGCAGTTGATCCTGCGTGACGAAGGCGGTGTCATCATCCCGATGTTTGCCAACTACGTGCAAGGCGTTAGCAACCGGATCAGCACACCCGAAGTGATCGGGAACACCGCGCAGATGGACAGCAACCGCATGATGGAACGCTGGGCTGTCGCCTGATTTTAAAAGATAGTTAGAAAAATGAACGCCCCGCCCTTTGGTGGGGCGTTCGTCGTTTTGCAGTACGCCGCGCCACTATCTGATAGCCGCAACGCCTTGCCGCTTGACCCCGCGCATCAGGTCAATCATCACTTGCATACGTGACAGGGGCGTCCGCATGCGCGGGCTGAGAAGCACCCTTTGAACCTGAACCGGATCATGCCGGCGGAGGAAGTCGCACTGCGCCCGATGCGGAACGCATCTGTGCGGCGCATTGCACCTCTGCCCGCAGAGGAGAGCAACGATGGAAAAACCCGGACATTATCTGACAGCCATGCGCGCCGCCGCGCCGCTGGTGCAGAATATTACCAACTATGTGTCTATGAATGTCATGGCCAATGTGATGCTCGCCGCCGGTGCATCGCCTGCAATGGCCCATGCACGCGAAGAAGCCGCCGAATTCGCCGAGATTGCACAGGCGCTGACCATCAATATTGGCACGCCGGATTCTGACTGCGGCGATGCGATGGCCGCAGCCGCGCAAGCCACCGGCAGGCTGGGCAAACCTTGGGTGTTTGATCCTGTTGCCGCCGGAGCAACAAGGTTCCGGGTCACGCTCGCTGACAAATTACTGCCGCTGAAGCCCACGATTATCCGGGGTAATGCATCAGAGATTATGGCACTTGCCGGGCAGTCCGGTGCGGGGCGTGGGGCTGATGCAGGTGACCCTGTCGCTGCCGCACAGGACGCGGCCCGCGCCTTGGCTACGCAATATGGCAGTGTCGTCGCCGTGACCGGCCCGGTCGATTTTGTGACCGATGGCACTCAAAGCTATGGCATCGCGAATGGCGAGGCGATCATGCCAAAGGTCACAGCACTGGGCTGCGCGCTGACCGGGGTGGTTGCCGCCTTCGCCGTCGATCAGCCGCCACTTGCCGCGACGGTCGCAGCATTGGCCTATTACGGGACCGCTGGCGAAATCGCCGCCGAGGTTTGTCAGGGGCCGGGCAGTTTTCAGATGCACTTTCTCGACGCGCTATATAATCTGACACCGGAACAACTTGATAGCACTGCAAAGATCACCGCAATATGACCATGGGCATCTATTTTGTGACCGATGCCGATGCAGCTGCCCCTATCCGCGATCAAGTACAAGCGGCGCTGGCGGCGGGCGTGCGCATCATCCAGCTACGGGACAAACAAAGCCGCGACGCTGAAATGACCGCATTGGCACACGAGTTGCTTCCGCTGGTCCATGCGGCAGGTGGGCGATTGATTATCAATGACCGCATTGGTGTTGCCATCGCTTGCGCTGCCGACGGGCTGCATGTGGGGCAGGGCGACGGAAATATATGCGATATCCGAACTCGGATCGGGCCTGATATGATCCTCGGGCTGTCTGTCGGAACCCGCGATCAGCTGCGGGATATGCCCGCCACGGGCGTCGATTATATCGGCGTGGGACCACTGCGGGCGACACCCACGAAACCAGACCATGATACCCCCATCGGGTTTAATGGTTTGGCGCAGATCGTCACCGCCGCGCCTTGCCCGGCCATCGCCATCGGTGGGATCGGGCTACAGGATATCCCTGAAATTCACCAAACCGGATGCAGCGGCGCTGCTGTCGTCTCTGCCATTTCACGTCAGGCCGATATGCAGCGCGCTGCCCGCGACCTTGTCACCGCATGGAGAACACAATGATCCCCAATATCCTCAGCATCGCCGGATCGGACCCATCAGGCGGGGCCGGTATTCAGGCGGATATAAAATCCATCTCGGCCAATGGCGGCTACGCGATGGCGGCTATCACCGGTTTGACTGCACAAAACACCTGCGGTGTCACACGTATCTACCCTGTCGCCCCCGATATGGTGGCCGATCAGATTGCGGCCCTGCGCAGCGATATCCGCATTGACGCGATCAAGATCGGGATGTTGGGCACGGCGGATGTGATCGCCGTTGTGGCGGATGAGCTCGCGCAGATTGACGCGCCAGTGGTGCTTGATCCGGTGATGGTCGCCAAAAGCGGGGACCGGCTGCTTCAGGCCAATGCGGTCAGCGCTTTGCGAGAACAGCTGCTCCCACTTGCGACCATCATCACGCCTAATCTGCCAGAGGCAGCCGATCTGCTGGAAACCGCAGAAGCACAAACGCTGGACGACATGGCGGCACAGGCGCAGGCGCTTCTTGCATTGGGGCCGCAGGCTGTTTTGCTGAAAGGCGGACATCTGCCCAGCGGAACCAGCCCTGACCTGATTTGTAGCAGTGAGGGAATTAATCTATTAGACGGCCCGCGCATTAATACAAAAAATACACATGGGACCGGCTGCACATTATCTGCGGCGCTAGCAACATATCTGGCAAAAGGCTTTTCCGCAAAAGACGCGGCCTGCGCGGCAAAGACATACGTCGCAAATGCAATTGCTACATCCGATAAATTGACGTTAGGTCAAGGATATGGCCCCACGCATCATTTTTTTTCGAAACCTGCCCTAAAGGACAGAATCATACCGCTAGCGTTTAACAAGCGTTAATTTTAGATTGCTAAAACTGTATGTGTTAACAAGTGAATGGGGATGTGCTTTTTCCCGGAAAGCCATACCCAAGTTAAAATGCCAAAGCAGCGTGATGTATTTGATTGCTCAATGGGTCAGTATTTCACTTCCGGCTAAGGTAGACGATGTTGTCGACGATTGTGTGTGTCATCTGTGTGAATAGTTGTTCTAGTTAATCATGTATGATGGGGCAGACTCTTGTACGTTCAGGCAACGGTAAAGAGTAAGTTTTGGTCAGGTAACGGTCGAAACAAAGGGGGCAAACCGCGATAAACGGCTTGCCCCCTTGCAGACTCAGCAGACCCTGCGTATATGAAGATCAACAGCGGCACTTTGGTTTCGACTTCCGAGGTTCCACCGGGAAAGATCAACGGGCCGCGTGCCCGTTTTTTTGTGTTTGAAAGACTCATGAACGACCTGATTGCTAAAGCGGCCATTGACCGCCGTATCGCCGAAATCGTGACCCCAGTCGTCGAAGACATGGGGTTTGAAATTGTGCGCATCCGCCTGATGAGCGGGAAGGAAACCATACTGCAAGTGATGGTGCAGCGCCCTGATGGCCAGATCGAAGTTGATGAATGCGGACAGGTGTCCACCGCGCTCAGCGCTGTGCTGGATGTCGAAGATCCGATTCTCGAAGAATATAACCTCGAAGTGTCCAGCCCCGGCATCGACCGCCCCCTGACCCGGCTCAAGGATTTTGACCAATGGGAAGGGTTCGAGGCGAAGATCGAAACCGACGAACTGATTGACGGACGTCGCCGGTTCAAAGGCCAGCTAGCCGGAACCGAAGGGGATGAGGTGCTGATCACCATCACCGAAGGGACGATCGGCCTGAAATTCGAATGGCTGTCAGATGCCAAACTGGTACTGACAGATGAACTGATCCGCGACGTTCTGCGCGGGCGCAAGGATGCGGGTCAGATTGACGAGACCCAATTTGACGAAATCGAAACGATTATTGACGGTGAGGAGAACACCTGATGGCAATTACTTCCGCAAACCAGCTGGAATTGCTGCAAACGGCCGAGGCTGTCGCCCGGGAAAAAATGATCGACCCCGGTCTGGTGGTCGAGGCGATGGAAGAATCGCTCGCCCGCGCAGCCAAGTCCCGCTACGGCGCGGAAATGGACATCCGTGTGGCGATCGACCGCAAGACCGGTCGCGCGACCTTCACCCGTGTGCGCACCGTGGTCGAGGATGAAGAGCTTGAAAACTATCAGGCTGAATTCACCGCCGAGCAGGCCAAAGAATATCTGACGGATCCCAAAGTCGGTGACCAGTTCATCGAAGAAGTCCCGCCCGTCGAGCTGGGCCGGATCGCCGCGCAATCCGCCAAACAGGTGATTCTGCAAAAAGTCCGCGAAGCAGAGCGTGACAAGCAATACGAAGAATTCAAAGACCGCGCCGGTACGATCATCAACGCGCTGGTCAAACGCGAAGAATACGGCAACGTCATCGTCGATGTGGGTGCAGGCGAAGCTGTGCTGCGTCGCAACGAAAAAATCGGTCGCGAGGCCTATCGCCCCAATGACCGGATTCGCTGCTACATCAAGGAGGTGCGCCGTGAACAGCGTGGCCCACAGATCTTCCTGTCACGGACCGCGCCAGAATTCATGGCCGAGCTGTTCAAGATGGAAGTGCCTGAAATCTATGAAGGCGTGATTGAGATTAAGGCCGTCGCTCGTGATCCGGGCTCGCGCGCGAAAATCGCCGTGATCAGCTATGACAACTCAATTGACCCCGTCGGCGCCTGCGTCGGTATGCGCGGCAGCCGGGTACAGGCCGTCGTCAACGAACTGCAGGGCGAAAAAATCGACATCATCCCCTGGAACGAAGACATGCCGACCTTCTTGGTGAACGCATTGCAGCCAGCCGAGGTCAGCAAAGTGGTTCTGGACGAAGAAGCCGGCAAAATCGAAGTCGTTGTTCCAGAAGAACAATTGTCGCTCGCCATTGGTCGCCGGGGGCAAAACGTACGTCTGGCCAGCCAGTTGACCGGGCTTGATATCGACATCATGACCGAGGAAGAAGAATCCAAGCGGCGTCAGGCTGAATTTGAACAGCGGACAAAACTGTTCATGGATACCCTTGATCTGGACGAATTCTTTGCCCAACTATTGGTATCGGAAGGGTTCACCAATCTCGAAGAGGTGGCCTATGTCGAAGTTGACGAACTTCTGGTGATCGAAGGCGTCGATACTGACACGGCCAGTGAATTGCAGGCCCGTGCCAGTGACTATCTGGAAGCCGAAGCCAAGAAAGCAATGGAAGCCGCCCGCGCGCTGGGTGTGGAAGACAGCCTTGTGAATTTTGAAGGGCTGACACCACAGATGCTCGAAGCACTGGGCAACGATGGCGTGAAAACGCTGGAAGACTTCGCCACCTGTGCAGACTGGGAACTGGCCGGCGGCTGGACCTCGGTCAATGGTGAGCGTGTGAAAGATGACGGCGTCTTGGAACCGTTCGATGTCTCGCTTGAAGAAGCACAGACAATGGTGATGACTGCACGTGTCATGCTGGGTTGGGTTGATCCTGCTGAACTTGAGGCCGCCACCGAAGAAGAAACCGACGACACCGAAGAGGAAGCGGAGGCCTGATCGCAGGTCTCCGGAGAGGCAACAGGTGGCGCGGGGCGGCCATAAGAAAGACCGGGACGATGCGGAACGTAAATGCATCGTCACCGGAGAGGTGCAGCCAAAGGTTGGGCTGATACGTTTTGTGGTCGGGCCCGATGCGCAGGTTGTACCGGATATTCTGGGCAAGCTGCCCGGGCGCGGCATGTATGTGACGGCTGACCGGGCCACGCTGGACGCAGCGAAAAAGGGGCAATTCGCCCGCGCCGCCAAACAGGCGGTCACGGTGTCGGATACCCTCGGCGAAGAGGTGGAACGCCAGTTGGCGCGGCGGGTCGTCGACCTGATCGCGCTGGCCCGCAAAGCCGGGTTGGCAGTGTGTGGGTTCGAAAAGGTAAAGGGCTGGCTCGCCGGGGGTGAGCGGGTCCGGGTCTTGCTGCAAGCCTCTGACGGATCAGAGCGTGGCAAGGCAAAATTATGGACGCCCGAAGGGGCCCGATATTTCGGTTGCTTGACGTCATCCGAATTGGGTTTGGCATTTGGACGGCAAAGTGTGATACATGGCGCGCTTGCGACTGGCGGACTCAGCAATCGTGTTGTAGAGGAAGCGTCAAAGCTGCGCGGCATACGCGATGGGAACGGCGGCAACGGGGCCTCCGGGAAGGATATAGAAGCTAAATGAGCGATAACGACGGTAAAAAAACACTCGGTCTCGGTGGTTCGCGTCCAAGCAACGTGAAGCAGAGCTTTAGCCACGGGCGGACCAAGAACGTCGTGGTGGAAACCAAGCGCAAACGCGTTGTGGTGCCCAAGCCGGGCACCGGTAAACCTGCGGCAGGCGGCAGGGGGACCCCGACAGGCGGTGACCCTTCGAAACGCCCTGCAGGGATTTCTGACGCAGAACTTGAACGCCGCATGAAGGCGCTCGCGATGGCCAAGGCCCGCGAAGCCGAAGAGCAGGCTAAACGCGAAGCCGAAGAGAAGGCCCGTGCTGCAGACCGTGAGGCGCGCCGCGCCGAAATCGAGGCAAAAGAAGCCGAAGACCGGGAGCGTGAAGAACGCGCCAAGGCCAAGGCGGCCGAAGAAGAACGCAAGCGTGAAGAGGCCGCAAAAGCCAAAGCCGCCGCCGCTGCGGCACCGGCCGCCGCTGCTGCCGCTGCTGCCGCTGCCCCCGGCGAGACAGAGGTCAGCCGCCCAACATCTGCACCGCGCAAAGTTGACCGCGAGCGGGACGACCGCGACAAAGCGACCAAAACCAAACCCGGCCGGGGTGGCGATGGCCGCCGCGCTGGGAAACTGACGCTGAATGACGCGCTGACAGGCCGCGAAGGCGGACGCCAGCGGTCCATGGCGCAGATGAAGCGCAAGCAAGACCGCGCCCGCCAAAAGGCGATGGGCACACAGGTCGAGCGTGAAAAGGTCGTGCGCGACGTTCAGCTGCCAGAGGCAATCATCGTCTCCGAATTGGCCAACCGTATGGCCGAACGTGTGGCTGACGTGGTCAAGGCGCTGATGACAAACGGCATCATGGCGACCCAAAACCAGACAATCGACGCCGACACAGCCGAGCTGATCATCGAAGATTTCGGCCACAAGGTTGTCCGCGTTTCGGATGCTGACGTCGAAGACGTGATTACTCAGGAACCGGACAAAGCCGCAGATATGGTCAATCGCCCGCCGATCATCACGATCATGGGGCACGTTGACCACGGTAAAACATCGTTGCTCGACGCGATCCGCAACGCCAAGGTTGTCGCAGGCGAAGCCGGCGGGATCACCCAGCACATCGGTGCGTATCAGGTCGCGACCGACGGCGGCACATTGCTGACCTTCCTTGATACACCGGGCCACGCTGCCTTTACCTCCATGCGGTCCCGTGGGGCGCAGGTGACGGATATCGTCGTTCTGGTTGTCGCTGCTGATGATGCGGTCATGCCGCAGACAATCGAGGCGATCAACCACGCCAAAGCCGCCAAGGTTCCGATGATTGTTGCGATCAACAAAATCGATAAGCCAGCGGCGAACCCCGACAAGGTGCGCACCGATCTTCTGCAACACGAGGTGATCGTCGAAAAGATGTCCGGCGATGTGCAGGATGTCGAAGTTTCGGCCATTACCGGCAAAGGTCTGGACAATCTGCTCGAAGCCATCGCGCTTCAGGCTGAAATTCTGGAACTGAAAGCCAACCCCGATCGCGCCGCCCAAGGTGCCGTGATCGAGGCGCAGCTTGACGTGGGCCGCGGTCCTGTGGCCACTGTGCTGATCGAAAACGGCACATTGCGTCAGGGCGATATCTTTGTTGTGGGCGAACAATACGGCAAAGTCCGTGCGCTGATCAACGACAAGGGCGACCGCGTCAAAGAAGCCGGGCCTTCGGTCCCGGTCGAGGTTCTGGGCCTGAACGGCACACCCGAAGCGGGCGATGTGCTGAACGTGGTCTCGACCGATGCGCAAGCACGCGAGATTGCAGAATACCGTGAAAAAGCTGCGAAAGAAAAACGCGCAGCGGCAGGCGCGGCCACGACGCTGGAACAGCTGATGGCCAATGCCAAGGAAAACGAAAACGTCAGCGAATTGCCCATCGTGGTCAAAGCCGACGTGCAGGGTTCTGCTGAGGCGATCGTGCAAGCGATGGAAAAAATCGGCAACGACGAAGTCCGCGTGCGCGTGTTGCACTCGGGTGTCGGCGCGATCACAGAAACCGATATCGGCCTGGCCGAAGCATCGGGCGCGCCTGTCTTCGGCTTCAACGTCCGGGCCAACACATCGGCCCGCCAGACCGCGAACCAAAAAGGCGTGGAAATTCGCTACTACTCGGTGATCTACGACCTTGTGGATGACGTGAAAAAAGCCGCCTCTGGCCTGCTCTCAGCCGAGATCAAGGAAAAGTTCATCGGCTATGCCAACATCAAAGAGGTCTTCAAGGTCTCCAATGTGGGTAAGGTCGCTGGCTGTATCGTCACCGAAGGTGTCGCCCGCCGGTCCGCCGGTGTGCGTCTGCTGCGTGACAACGTGGTGATCCACGAAGGCACGCTGAAAACGCTCAAGCGCTTCAAGGACGAAGTGCCAGAGGTCCAGTCGGGTCAGGAATGCGGCATGGCGTTCGAAAACTACGACGACATCCGCCCCGGCGATGTGATCGAAATCTTCGAACGCGAAGAGGTCGAGCGCGCGCTCTGATCTTTCCATCCCGGAACGGCTACGAAAACAAACCAGATGTGCCAAGCGCATCTGGTTTGTGCAT
The DNA here is from genome assembly GCF_046640325.1 of Loktanella agnita. Classification (NCBI taxonomy): domain Bacteria; kingdom Pseudomonadati; phylum Pseudomonadota; class Alphaproteobacteria; order Rhodobacterales; family Roseobacteraceae; genus Loktanella; species Loktanella agnita. The sequence continues at coordinate 131,576 of NZ_JBJMBF010000005.1, forward strand.
TTTTTGGGCAAGCTGATCTTTTTTAAGCCATTTGCCGCCAAACACCCATCGCTTACCCCGTGATGCATGGGCGCGCGCCGCGACAGAAACTATGCATAGCCGTGTGCCCAAAGGAACGGACATGGCCAAACAGCTTACGATTGTCGTCGTCGAATCCCGGACCGAACGCGCACGATCCATCCGCGAATCGCTTGAAAAAATCGGTGATTATCGGGTGGTCGTCGTAGATGATAGCGCCGTGCTGTCGCGGTCCATCGCTGAAATCCGGCCCGATGTCGTCTTGCTCGACATGGAAAACCCGACCCGTGACGCGCTCGAAGAATGCGCACAAGTGACCGGCCCACTGGAACGGCCTGTTGCGATGTTCGTGGACCAAAGCGGCGAAGGCCTCGCCAAATCCGCCATTGAGGCCGGGCTCAGCGCCTATGTGGTCGATGGGCTGCGCCCTGAACGGCTGAAACCAATCATTGAGGCCGCAATTGCGCGCTTCCAGATGTTCCAGCGCGTCCGCAAGGAACTGGAAGCAACAAAACTGGCGCTCGAAGAACGCAAGATCATCGACCGCGCCAAAGGCATCCTGATGAAAGCGCGCGGTCTGACAGAAGAAGAGGCTTACGCCCTCCTGCGCAAAACCGCGATGGATCAAGGGCGCAAGGTGTTCGATGTCGCAGAAGCGCTCGTCACGGCGGCGGGTCTACTGGCATGACGCAACACCTGATGTCCGTCGGCTACATGCCGCTTGTCGATTCCGCGCCGCTGATCGTGGCGCATGAACTGGGGTTCGCTGCCGAAGAAGGGCTCACGCTTGATCTGCAAAAGGCCGCGACATGGGCTTTGCTGCGCGATCTGCTCGCGCTCGAAAAAGTGGACGCGGCGCATATGCTCGCTCCGGTTCCGATTTCGCAGGCCATGGGGCTGGGCGGTAGCGCACGGTTTGACGCGCTCGCGGTCTTGTCGCGCAACGGCACCGTAGTCGGCGCATCGCGCGAGCTTGCCGCGCGGATGCATGACAACGGGCTGTCAGCATCCACGCGCAGCGCCGCCGATATCGGCCACGCGCTTGTCGCCGCGCGACGCGGAACCATCCGCATCGGCGTCCCTTTCCCGTTCTCGATGCATGCGGAACTGCTTTATTACTGGCTGTCCTCTGTTGGGTTGCCCGCACCGCAGGGCGTCGAAATCAGAACAGTGCCGCCACGCATGATGTCCGACGCCATCGCTGCCGGTGATATCGACGTGTTCTGCGTCGGCGAACCTTGGGGCTCTCTCGCCGTCGAAAGCGGCGAGGCAGAGCTGATCCTGCCCGGCGCGTCCATCTGGGCCGCAGCCCCGGAAAAGGTGTTGGCTGTGCGCAAGGGCTGGACAGAAACAGCCCCCGAACGGTCGCGGCGCTTAATCCGGGCGGTATGGAAAGCGGGCAAATGGCTTGACCGACCTGAAAATCACATGGTCACCGCCGAAATCCTGTCGCGCCCAGGCTATCTGGATATCTCTGCCGATATTATCGACCGCGCGCTCAGCGGCGATCTGGTGACCAACCGTAGCGGCGGTCGCCTGCATAGCAGCGGCTTCATGGCCTTTCACAACAATATGGCAAGCTTTCCGTGGAAATCGCAGGCCGCTTGGATCGGGCACCAGATCGCGTCACGGGTCGGGCTGGACCGGCTCACCGCCGAACGCACCGCCAGTGATGTGTTCCGCACAGACATTTTCCGCGCTGCACTCGCGGATGAAGCGCACGCGCTGCCACCCGAAGACAGCAAAATCGAAGGTGCCGCCCACCCCGGACTGTTTTTCGATGGCCGCATTTTTGACATTCAGCAGAATGAGTGACTGAAAATGCGGCAGTTTGCGGAAAAATTGCTGCAAAGCAGCATCAAATATGCCTTGCCCATTCCCTGACACCGCGTTTCCCGGCAACCTGAAATCAGACGGCAATGGCGCTGTCGACAAGAATTCTGCCCAGAGACTGGGATTTGAGCAAAGCCGCTCGACCGAATGCGAACCTCCTCCCTCGCAGTTCTGGTCAGCGGCTTTTTTCGTGTTTCTCCACCAGAGATCAGCAAAAGGAATACATCCATATGCGACGGCTATCCGCCATTCTTACAGCAACCACGCTTCTTACCAGCCCTGCCATGGCCGAGATGCTAGAGCTTGAAAAAGACGAACTCACGTTCGGGTTCATCAAACTGACCGACATGGCCCCGCTCGCCGTGGCTTATGAACAAGGGTATTTCTTTGACGAAGGTCTGTTTGTCACGCTCGAAGCACAGGCAAACTGGAAGGTGCTGCTTGACGGAGTGATCGACGGCACGCTGGACGGCGCACATATGCTGGCCGGTCAGCCGCTCGCCGCGACAATCGGCTACGGGACAGAGGCGCATATCGTCACGCCCTTTTCCATGGACCTGAACGGCAACGGCATCACCGTATCGAACGAGGTTTGGGAAATGATGAAACCGGGCCTGACGGTGGGTGATGACGGTCTGATCGAACACCCGATCTCTGCCGCCGCCCTGCAACCAGTGATCGAAGACTTCAACGCTGCGGGCAAACCCTTCAACATGGGCATGGTCTTCCCCGTTTCGACCCATAACTATGAACTGCGCTATTGGCTGGCCGCCGGTGACATCAATCCGGGCTACTATTCACCCGAAGACGTGACCGGCCAGATCGGGGCCGATGTGTTCCTTTCTGTCACGCCACCCCCGCAAATGCCCGCAACGCTCGAAGCAGGGACGATCAATGGCTACTGCGTCGGCGAACCCTGGAACCAGCAGGCGGTGATCAAAGGCATCGGTGTGCCGGTCATCACCGACTATGAAATCTGGAAGAACAATCCGGAAAAAGTATTCGGCATCACCGCCGAATTCGCCGAAGACTACCCCAACACCACGCTGGCCGTGACCAAGGCGCTGATCCGCGCGACCATGTGGCTGGATGCAAACGACAACGCCAACCGGCAGGAAGCCGTCGAAATCCTGTCCCGCCCCGAATATGTGGGCGCAGATGCCGATGTGATCGACAATTCGATGACTGGCACCTTCGAATACGAACCGGGCGACGTGCGCGATGTGCCTGATTTCAACGTGTTCTTCCGCTACTACGCCAACTACCCCTATTATTCCGATGCGGTCTGGTACTTGACCCAGATGCGGCGCTGGGGCCAGATCCCCGATACCAAGCCAGATGGCTGGTATGATGAGGTCGCGCGCTCGGTCTACAAGCCCGATATCTACCTGCAAGCGGCACAAATGCTGGTCGACGAAGGTCTGGCAGACGCCGCAGATTTCCCATGGGACAGCGACGGCTACCGCGCAGTCACCCCGGCCGAGGATATCATCGACGGCATTCCCTTCGATGCGCGCAGCCCGAACACCTATCTCGACAGCCTGCCCATCGGTCTGCACTCCGGCCAGACGGTCGTTGGCAACGAAATCCAAGGCTAAACAAATCTTTGCGGGGCGGTGCGCCGCCCCTCCTTGCCCTGCGCCCCAGAGGACCGCCAGATGACCATAGCTGATCCCGAATTTTCCAAAAACGCCGACCGCGAAGCAAAGCGCGCTCGTCTTTTCACGCGCATCAACAAGGCGGATGCCTGGTTCAAGGTCTTGGGGTTGGCATGGGTCACTCCGATCCTCAAAGCGGCCGCCGGCGATAACCCCCGCGCGCAATTCAAAGAAATCTGGATATTGCTGGGCGTGCCAGTCATGGCGATTGCCGCCTTCATCGGGCTTTGGGCTGTGCTTGCCCCACAGGTGCAAACGTCGCTGGGCGCGATCCCCGGCCCGGCAGAGGTCTGGTCCAGCGCTATCGATCTACACGAAGACGCTATGGAAAAAGCCGCCAAAGAGGCGGAGTTTTACGACCGCGTCGACCAACGCAACCAGCGCATGATCGAAGCCGGGCGGCCAGAAGACGTGCGCAGCATCGCCTACACCGGCGCGCCCTCTTATTACGACCAGATCTGGACCTCGATCCTGACGGTGTTCTTCGGGTTTCTGATCGCCTCCGCCGTGGCAATCCCGCTGGGGATCATCGCCGGGCTGTCGCCCATCGCGAACGCGGCGATCAATCCGATTGTGCAGATCTTCAAGCCGGTCTCACCGCTGGCATGGCTGCCGATTGTCACCATGATCATCTCTGCTCTGGTCCCGAGCAACGATGGTTTTCTGGCCAAATCCTTTCTGGTCTCGGCGATCACCGTGACGCTCTGTTCGCTCTGGCCGACACTGATCAACACCGCACTTGGAGTGGCTTCCATCGACAAGGACCTCGTGTCAGTCTCGAAGGTGCTAAAAATGGGGATCTGGAAAAAGATCACAAAACTGGTGCTGCCTTCGGCGCTGCCGCTGATCTTTACGGGGCTGCGGTTGTCGCTTGGCGTGGGCTGGATGGTGCTGATCGCGGCCGAGATGCTGGCCCAGAACCCCGGCCTTGGTAAATTCGTCTGGGATGAATTCCAGAACGGGTCCTCTCAGTCACTGGCGCGGATCATGGTGGCGGTCTTCACCATCGGGATCATCGGCTTCCTGCTCGACCGGGTCATGTTCACCATCCAGTCGTTTTTCACATTCTCAGCCAACCGGTGAACGATATGAGCATCCTCAGCTTCAAAAATGTCAGCAAAGGCTTTGGCCAAGGCACCAGACGGACCGAGGTACTGCAAGATATCTCGCTGGACGTCGCACAGGGAGAATTCATTGCAATTCTTGGCTTTTCCGGCACGGGCAAATCGACCCTGATGAACCTGATCGCCGGGCTGGAAATGCCCGATAGCGGCACGGTGACATTCAAGAACACGCCAATCACTGGCCCCGGCCCGGAACGGGGGCTGATCTTTCAAAGCTACTCTCTGATGCCGTGGCTGACGGTCAAAGGTAACATCCTCGTCGCCATCGACGCGGTGTTCCCAAAGCTGTCCAACGCCGAAAAACAGGCCAAGGCGGACGAATATATTGCCATGGTCGGGCTCAGCCACGCCGCAGCACGGCGCCCCGCTGAACTGTCGGGCGGGATGCGACAGCGTGTCTCGGTTGCTCGCGCGCTTGCCATGTCGCCCGAAATGCTGCTGCTGGATGAACCGCTGTCCGCGCTTGATGCGCTCACCCGAGCCAATCTCGCCGACGAAATTCTGCAAATCTGGGAACAGGACAAGAAAACCTGCATTCTCATCACCAATGACGTGGATGAAGCAATCCTGCTCGCCGACCGGATCATCCCGCTGAACCCGGACGGCACGCTGGGCGATCCAGTGGCCGTCAGCATCCCACGGCCACGCGACCGGATCGCGATGAACAACGACCCGGCATTCAAAACACTGCGGGCCGCAGTAACTGCGTATCTGATGGATGTGGGCATTGACGCAAAAGCCGACGAAACGCGCAACCTGCCCAATGTCACCCCGATCCACGCGGTGCCGCGTGCGGTGACACAAGCGCAGGAAGGGCTGATCGACAATCGCTATTTGAAATTCGAAAATATCCACAAGATTTACCCCACCCCCAAAGGGCCGCTCACAGTGGTCGAGGATTTCAGTCTCAGCGTTGACCGGGGCGAATTTGTCTCGCTCATCGGGCATTCGGGCTGCGGTAAATCCACGGTGTTGACCATGGCGGCAGGGCTGAACGCGATCTCCAAAGGGGTCATCAAACTCGACGGCTACGACGTGCAGGGCGCGGACCCTGAACGCGCCGTGGTGTTCCAATCACCCAACCTTTTCCCTTGGCTTTCGGCCATGGAAAACGTCGCCATCGGGGTGGGCAAAGTCTACCCGCGCGCCAGCCGGGCGGAACGGCAGGATGTGGTCGAATATTATCTTGAACGGGTCGGGCTGGCCGATGCGATGAACCGGCCTGCCCATTCCATGTCAAACGGGATGAAACAACGTGTCGGCATCGCCCGCGCCTTTGCACTTTCGCCGAAATTGCTCTTGCTGGATGAACCCTTTGGGATGCTCGACAGCCTGACCAGATGGGAACTGCAAGAGGTCCTGATGGAGGTCTGGTCCCGCACCAAGGTCACCGCCATCTGCGTCACCCATGACGTGGACGAGGCGATCCTGCTGGCCGACCGCGTGGTGATGATGACCAACGGCCCGCAGGCCACCATCGGCAAGATTGTCGATGTGGACCTGCCGCGCCCGCGCACCCGCAAAGCGCTGCTCGAACACCCTGATTACTACCGCTACCGGCAGCATGTTCTGGATTTCCTCGAAGAATACGAACACGGGGCCAAGCCGAAATCGAAACCCATAGAAATCGCGGCGGAGTAATCGATATGGACACTGCAACCGCAACAATAACAGATCCATTCATTCAGGTGGCAGAGGTCTGGGTGCCCGAAGCGGACCGTCTGGTCATGGCCGCAGGCGATTACAACGGGCTCTCCGCCTTTGAAGAGGCCTCGCGCCGCACCAGCTTTGGCAAAGGCGAAGGCCTGCCGGGCAAAGCATGGTCCGAAACCCGGCCCGTCGTGCTGAACGAATTTGACGGGTCCTATTTCAAGCGCACCGAAGCAGCCAAAGCCGCCGGGCTGACCGCCGCCGTGGCGATACCCGTGTTCGAAGGGGAAACGCTCAAGGCGGTTCTGGTCGTGCTCTGCGGTGACGACGCCACCCGCGTCGGCGCGATCGAGGTCTGGTCAACAGATGGCGACGACATGCTGATGCTGAACGAAGGCTATTATGGCGCAGCCAAGGAATTCGAATTCGTATCGAAACACACGCATTTCCCACGGGGGCAGGGGCTGCCGGGCGGGGTCTGGGCGGCACGCGCGCCGATCCTGATGCGTGATCTGGGCTCTGGCTATAAGTTCGTGCGCGCCTCTGCTGCGGGTAAGGCTGGGTTGACCACCGGCATCGGGATCGACGTGCCAGTGCCGGGAACGAAACCCTATATCCTCACGCTGTTGTCCGCCTTGGGCACGCCCATCGCCCGCCGGTTCGAAATTTGGGACGCCCGCAAGGCGCGCATGGGCCAAAGCGGTCAGGCCGTGTTGGTCGATGGCATCTGCGAACGCGAGGGCCCGCTGTGGCGGGACGACGGGGACGGCGTCACAGATGAAAGCCCCACCGTCAGCCCGTGGAAAGGGCCTGTCGGTCAGGTCTTGGGATCAGGCCTGCCCGTTGTGGTGCGCGGCAAGGCGGGTCTGCCCGCCGAATACGACGCCTTTGTCGGCCTTCCCATTCATCGCGACGGGGCACTGTCCCATATCGTCGCTTGGCATATCTGAAAGGAGCGGACGCTTTGCCCCGGAAACTGATCATCATCGGCGCGGGAATGGCTTCGGGCCGCGCCTTGGAAAAACTGCTCGCAGCGCAACCCGACGATTGGGATGTCACGCTGTTCAACGCCGAACCACGCGGCAACTATAACCGCATCATGCTGTCGCCTGTGCTGTCTGGCGAAAAAACCTTTGCCGAAATCGTGACCCATACAGATGAATGGTACGCCGAACAGGGGGTGACCTGCCGCTTCGGTGAAAAAGTCGCGGGTATCGACAGGGTGGCGAAAACGATCACGGCGGAAAACGGTGATGTGCTGCCCTATGACAAACTGGTGATCGCGACAGGGTCCAACCCCTTTATCATCCCGCTACCGGGGCATGATCTGGACGGGGTCATCGCGTACCGCGATCTCGAAGATACCAACAGGATGGTCGCGCTCAGCGAAAAGCCGGACGCACGCGCCGTCGTAATCGGCGGTGGGCTCTTGGGGTTAGAGGCCGCAGCCGGGCTGAAACTGCGCGGGATCGACGTGACCGTGGTACACATCATGGGGCACCTGATGGAACGGCAGCTGGACCCGGCGGCAGGCTATCTGCTGCGCAAAGCGCTGACCGACCGGGGCATCAAGGTGATGTGCAGCGCCAATTCCAAAGAAATCACCGGCAAAGACGGTAAGGTCACGGCATTGCAACTCGATGACGGGACCGAACTGCCCTGCGATCTGCTGGTTATGGCCGTGGGCATCCGACCCAATACAAAACTGGGCGCAGATGCGGGGCTGGCTGTCGGCAAAGGCATCCATGTGGATGACCAGATGGTCACCTCTGACCCCGATATTCTGTCCGTTGGGGAATGCGTCGAACATGACGGCGCGATTTTTGGTCTGGTCGCCCCGCTTTATGATCAGGCGGCAGTACTGGCGAATACGCTCATGGGGGAACCCGACGCTTTTGTGCAAAAAGAAGTCTCCACCAAGCTCAAGGTCACAGGCTGCGATCTGTTCAGCGCAGGTGATTTTGCCGAAGGGGACGATCGGGATGACATCGTCTTTCGGGATCCGGCGCGGGGCGTCTACAAGCGATTGATCTTGCAGGATAACCGGCTCATCGGGGCGGTGATGTACGGCGATACCAGCGATGGGGCGTGGTTCTTTAACCACATCAAGGACGGCACCGATGTGTCGGACATGCGCGATACGCTGATCTTTGGACCTGCATTCCAGGGGGGCGCCTCCGCGGACCCGTTGGCCGCCGTTGCAGCCTTACCGGCTGACGCCGAAATCTGTGGCTGCAACGGCGTTTGCAAAGGAACAATTGTCACCGCGATCAATGGTGGGGCAACCACGCTAGACGCGGTGCGGGGCGCGACCAAAGCGTCAGGGTCCTGCGGCACCTGCACCGGGTTGGTGGAACAGGTGCTCGCCAGCACACTCGGCGATGATTTCGTACTGCCGACCGCGCAACCGGTCTGCAAATGCACCGATCACACCCATGAAGACGTGCGCCGACTGATCAAGGCGCGCGGGCTGAAATCCATGCCTGCGGTGTTTCAGGAACTGGCCTGGAAAACCGTTGACGGCTGCCATGTCTGCCGGCCCGCGCTGAACTACTACCTGCTGGCCGATTGGCCGCTGGACTACCAAGACGACCCGCAATCGCGCTTCATCAACGAACGCAAACACGCCAATATCCAAAAAGACGGCACATTCAGCGTCGTGCCACGGATGTGGGGGGGCATGACCAATGCCACCGAATTGCGGGCGATCGCGGATGTGGTGGATAAATTCAACATCCCCACCGTGCATGTGACCGGCGGGCAGCGGATCGACTTGCTGGGGGTCAAAGGTGAAGACTTACCCGCCGTCTGGGCCGATCTGAACAACGCAGGCATGGTGTCCGGGCACGCCTATTCCAAAGGGCTGCGCACGGTCAAAACCTGCGTCGGGCGGGACCATTGCCGCTTTGGCACGCAGGACAGCACCGGGCTTGGCATCCAGCTGGAAAAGGCGCTTTGGGGATCGTGGACACCGCATAAGGTCAAGCTGGCCGTCTCCGGCTGCCCGCGCAACTGCGCCGAGGCAACCTGCAAGGATATCGGCGTCGTCTGCGTCGATTCCGGCTATGAAATCGGGGTCGGTGGCGCGGCAGGCATGGATGTGAAAGAAACCGAACCGCTGCTCAAGCTCAGCACAGAAGGCGAGGTGCTGGAATACGTGCAAGCCATCATGCAGCTTTACCGTGAAAACGCCAAATACCTCGACCGGATCTACAAATGGATCAGCAAGGTCGGGCTGGACTGGGTGCGCGATGAGATCAGCGATGACACGACCCGCAAGGCACTGGTCGCACGGTTCGCCCTGTCGCAATCGGTCTACCAGAAAGACCCTTGGGCCGAACATGTCGCAAAAGAACAACCGCGCTATGCACCGCTCGCAACCCTGACATTGGAGGCCGCAGAATGACAGATTGGCGTGACATCGGCGCACTCGACGACATCCCACGGCAAGGGGCGCGGGTGGTCAAGACAACAGCAGGCTGCGTGGCCGTGTTCCGCAGTCTGGATGATCAGGTTTTCGCACTCGAAGACCGCTGCCCGCACAAAGGCGGCCCGCTTAGCGAAGGGATCGTGCATGGGCACAAGGTCACCTGCCCGCTGCATAACTGGGTGTTTGATATGAACAATGGCAGCGCCCAAGGGGCCGATAGCGGTCAGGTGCGCACCTATCCTTTGAAAATCACAGAGGGGCGGATCCTGCTCGCCCCGATGACGGACGGTGCGCCATTGGCGGCCGAGTGACCTGTAGCGATTGCGCGCGGCAATGGCGTCGCACACGTACCCGTATCGGGCAACGGGGCCTGACATCGACAGACCATCCATCCTGAAGGAAACGCATCATGTCCTACCTGACACCCGCCGAATTCGCCACAAAGATGGTCGATGCCGGTGCCTCTAAAATCCACATGTCCACCAAGGACACGCTGATCCGCTCTTATATGGCAGGCGCGATCCTTGCGCTCGCGGCGGCATTCGCCATCACCGTGGCCGTCAACACCGGAAACTTCCTGATCGGGGCGCTGCTTTTCCCGGTTGGTTTTTGCATGCTCTACCTGCTGGGCTTTGACCTTCTGACGGGCGTGTTCACGCTGTGCCCGCTGGCCGTCGTTGCCAAACGACCGGGCTGCACATGGAAAGGCGTCTTTCGCAACTGGGGGCTCGTCTTTTGCGGCAACTTCGCGGGGGCCATGACCACAGCGGTCTTTATGGCGATCATTTTCACCATGGGCTTTACACAGGCACCCAACGCCGTGGGCCAGCAAATCGGGGTCATCGGCGAAGGGCGCACAGTCGGCTATGCCGAAGCCGGTTTCGGCGGCCTGCTGACGCTCTTTGTGCGGGCGGTCATGTGCAACTGGATGGTGTCGACCGGGGTGGTCGCCGCGATGATGTCAAATTCCGTCTCAGGCAAGATCATGGCCATGTGGATGCCAATCCTTGTGTTCTTCTATCTTGGGTTTGAACATTCGATTGTGAACATGTTCCTCTTCCCTTCGGGCATCATGCTGGGCGGTGAATTCACTTGGGCTGATTACTTCCTCTTCAACGAAATCCCCACTGTGATTGGCAATCTGGTCGGCGGGCTGACCTTTGTCGGCGCGATGATCTACGCCACCCATTACGAAGGGGCAAAAGGCGAAGCCATCAACCCCTACACTGATAGCAAGGCTCTTCCGGCAGAGTGACAGCAGACCGCCGGGCGGGGCCTTCTGCCCGGCAATCAACATGAAGGATACGATAATGACCGCCATGACCCGCGAAGATGTGACCGCCCAGATCCTGACCGCCAAACGGCAGGCCGGACTGACATGGGAAGGCATCGCCGAAACCATCGGCATGTCCCCGGTCTGGACCCATTCCGCCGCCATGGGGATGAACGCTATGCCCGCCGACAAGGCAACCGCGCTTGTCACAGCGCTGGGGCTGCCGCAAGAGGCAGCACTGCTGCTGCAAGAAAGCCCGACCAAGGTCTGGGAACAGACCATCCCCACCGATCCCTGCATTTATCGGTTTTATGAAATCGTGGGCGTCTACGGCCCCACGCTCAAGGCGCTGATTCACGAAAAATTCGGTGACGGGATCATGTCCGCGATTGATTTCGACATGAATGTCACCCGTGTCGAAAACCCTAAGGGTGACCGGGTAAAGGTCGAAATGTCCGGCAAATACCTCGCCTATAACGCGTGGTAGGAAAACATGCCGCCGATGATCAGCAACGCCGCTCCGATCCGCACCACCTGCTGCTATTGCGGCGTGGGGTGCGGCGTGCTGGCCCGGCCTGACGGGCAGGGCGGCGTTGCAATCACGGGTGACCCCGATCACCCGGCCAACTTCGGGCGGCTCTGCTCCAAAGGCTCAGCCTTGGGCGAAACGGTCGGGCTTGATGGGCGACTGCTCACCCCGCAGATCGGGGGCAAAGACACCGATTGGGACAATGCGTTGTCACTGGTCGCCAACCGCTTTAGCCAAACCATCGCCGGACACGGGCCCGACAGCGTCGCCTTCTACGTTTCCGGGCAACTGCTGACAGAGGATTACTACCTCGCCAACAAGCTGATGAAAGGCTTCATCGGCAGCGCCAATATCGACACCAACTCGCGGCTTTGCATGGCCTCCACCGTGGCCGGGCAGCGGCGGGCCTTTGGGACCGACACAGTGCCGGGAAATTATACCGATTTGGAACAGGCAGATCTGGTTGTGCTCGTCGGGTCCAACCTCGCATGGTGCCACCCTGTCCTGTTCCAACGGCTCTCTGCGGCCAAAGCGGCCAACCCGCACATGAAAGTCGTTAATATCGACCCGCGCCGCACTGCCACCTCTGATCTGGCCGACCTGCATCTGGGCATCGCGCCGGGATCAGACGTGGCGCTTTTCAACCGGTTGCTGGTGGAAATCGACCAGCAGGGCAAAACCGACCGCACCTATCTGGACGCCCATGTCAGCGGTTTTGCCGCAGCACTAAAGGCCGCACAATCCGACAGTACCGCAGCGCTGGATATCACACATGAAGACCTGCAAGCCTTCCTCGACCTCTGGGTTAGCACCGAAAAGGTGGTCACCGTCTTCAGCCAAGGCGTGAACCAATCCTCTGCCGGCGCGGATAAGGTCAACGCGATCATCAACTGCCACCTCGCCACCGGGCGGATCGGGCGGCCCGGCATGGGGCCATTTTCGGTCACCGGCCAACCCAACGCCATGGGCGGGCGAGAGGTGGGGGGACTAGCCAATATGCTCGCCTGCCACCTCGATATCGAAAACCCTGCCCATCGGGCCGCTGTGGGCGAATTCTGGGATGCGCCGACCATGCCCGAACAGGCGGGGCTGAAAGCCGTCGATATGTTCAACGCCGTCGCCGACAAGCGGATCAAGGCGATCTGGATCATGTGCACCAACCCGGTCGCATCCTTGCCGCAGGCCAATCAGGTGCGTGCGGCACTGGAAGACTGCGATTTTGTGGTGGTCTCCGACATGTTCGGCACAACCGACACCGCAAAAACCGCCGATGTTCTGCTGCCCGCGACAGGCTGGGGCGAAAAAGACGGCACCGTCACCAATTCCGACCGAACCATCAGCCGCCAGCGCACCTTCCTGCCGCCCGCCGGTCAGTCACGGCACGACTGGGACATCATCGCAGACGTAGGACGTCGCATGGGGTGGCAGCAGGCCTTCGACTATACCAGCCCGGATGAAATCTACCGTGAACATGTGGCGCTCTCTGGCGTCGCTGCAAAATTCGGGCGGGATTTCGACCTCTCGGATTTCCCCACCGATTTCGACAGCCTGACGCCGCGCCGCTGGGGGGGCGACAGGTTCTTTGGCAATGGCGGGTTCTACCATCCGGACGGCAAGGCACGCATGTTACCCCTCAGCCACCGGCCCCCGGTCAGCCAGCCCAGCGCCGCCTATCCGTTTCGGCTGAACACAGGGCGGGTGCGGGACCACTGGCACACAATGACCCGCTCCGGACGCAGTCCGCGGCTGTCGCAGCACCTCGCCGAGCCCTTCGTGGAAATTCACCCCGATACGGCAGAAGACCTCGGCATCAAACCCGCCCATCTGGTCCGGCTCACAGCACCGGACGGCACCTGCATCCTGCGCGCACTCATCACCACCCGGGTCCGGCGGCAAGAGCTGTTCGCCCCAATCCACTGGACCGCAGAATTCGCACCCTCCGGGCGGATCGACACATTGGTGCAGGCAGTCACCGACCCGGTGTCAGGACAACCCGAAAGCAAAGCCTCCACCGTACAAGCCGCACCCTATACGGCGGGGTTTTACGCCTACGCCGTCTCGGCCCGCGATGTGGTGCCCGACACGGCGTACTGGGCCAAGGCGCGGGTGGGCAATGGCTGGCGGATGGAACTGGCGGGCGATACGCCCCGCGATTGGGATACATTCGCCAGGACACTCTTCGGCAGCGGGGATGTCGTTAGCGTGACCGACCCAAAACGGGGCGTCGCTCGCGTGGCGATCATCCGCGACGGCAAACTGCAAGGCGCATTGTTCGCCGGGCCAGAACCCGTTGCCGTCTCACGCGATCATCTGGGCGCGCTGCTGGGGCAAAACCCCGAAAATGTGCTGGCAGGTCGGCCCGTTGCAGACCGGCCTGACCCCGGCCCGGTGGTCTGCTCTTGCTTCTCGGTCGGGGTCAACACCATCCTGCAAGCCATCGCCTGCGACGGGTTGATGAGCGTCGAAGACATCGGCATAGCTCTTTCTGCAGGCACCAATTGCGGCTCTTGCAAACCGGAACTCGCCGCACTGCTGGCACGTTCCTCTGTGAAGGAGGCCGCCGAATGAAAACCGCCCTCGCCCCATATGTGCGCATCCTTGGACGCGGTGCCAATCTCAGCCGATCACTGACCGGGGACGAAGCCCAAGACGCGATGGAAATCACCCTGCGCGGTGACGCCGCGCCAGAGGCGACAGGCGCAATGCTCATGCTCATGCGCATGAAAGGCGAAACCGCCGATGAAATCGCAGGCTTTGTGCGGGCGGCCCGCGCGACAGCGGCGGCCCAAGGGCATGTCGCGCTCGACTGGCCCAGCTACGCCGCCGGGCGCACACGAGGGCTGCCTTGGTTCCTGCTTTCGGCCAAACTGGTGGCCATGGCGGGCTACCCGGTGCTGCTGCATGGCTGGAATAGCCACCAAAACCCCACCGCATCAGTGCGCAACGCGCTGCCCGTGCTGAACATCCCCATTCTGGACAGCGCAGATTTTAGCGAACTGCCCGGCGGTATCGGCTACCTGCCGCTGGAAACCCTCTCACCCGCGCTTTTTGATCTGCTGCGGCTGCGGGATGCGCTGGGCGTGCGGTCCTGTATAAACACAGTGCTGAGGGTGCTGAACCCCACGGGCGCGCCCGCCACTGTGCAGGGCGTGTTCCACCCGCCTTACCGGGAATTGCAGATGGATGCAGGCCAAATCCTTGGACAGCAATCCATGACCGTGCTCAAGGGCGGCGGCGGCGAATTCGAACGGCACCCAGGCAAGGATCTCGCCCTGTTTGGCCTGCGCGACGGGCAAGCGTGGGACGATACCGCGCCCGCGCTTAGCGCGCAGCATGTGCGACTTGCCGAAGGCAGCGAAACCAGTGACCCCGGCGCGCTCGCGGCACTTTGGTCTGGGCAGTTGCACGATGATTTCGCGCGCGCTGTGGTGTTGGGCACTGCCGATCTGGCGCTGCAAACGCTCGGCGCAGATATCACAGCCGCCGCGCTTTGGGACGAACGACAACAGCGCAAGACCGCATGAGGGCGCAATGAAATCCTTTCCCATGTTCATCAAAATGTCCGGACGGCGCGTGGTCATTATCGGCGGCGGCGAACAGGCTGCACAAAAGGCGCGGTTAATGCTCAAGACAGAGGCATCAATCATCATCGCCGCCCCAGCGCTGGATGATGAACTTGGCGCGCTGGTCGCAACAGGGCGGGCGACCCACCACACCGGGGCGATCACGCCGACATTATTCCAGGACAGCGCGCTGGTACTGGTTGGTAGCGGTTGCCCCGCGATCGACCGCTGCGCGCATGATCTGGCCAAGCGCGCAGGGGCCGTGGTCAATGTGGTCGACCAACCCGTGCTTTGCGATGTGACGACCCCTTCTATTGTTGACCGCGACCCAGTGGTGATCGCCATCGGCACCGAAGGGACCGCGCCAGTTCTGGCGCGCGCGCTCAAAACCGAAATCGAACAAATGCTCGACCCGCGTTTGGGGTCTTTCGCAGCACTGGCCGGACGGCTGCGCGATGTGGTCGCCCATAAAATCGCGCGGGAAGACCGGCGCGCATTCTGGCGCTGGGTCTTCAAAGACGCACCCTGGCTGGCCTTCAAACGCGGGGCAGAGCGTGAGGCAGCCGCGCTGATCAAATCCGCGCTCGACACAGGCACGCAAGATTGCGGCGCAATAATTAGCCTCGTCGGCGCGGGACCGGGTGACCGGGACCTGCTGACATTGCGCGCCGTTGAACGGCTGCAAGAGGCTGATGTGATCTTTTACGACCACGACGTTAACCCAGACACGCTCGAACTCGCACGACGTGACGCAGAAAGGATCTGTCTGGGGGCAGGTGCCAACCCCGCACCGTTCTCGCTTGACCGGCTTTTGATCGCGCAGGCCCGGCAAGGCCGCCGCGTGGTTCACCTCTCCGCCCCCGACCCGCGCCTCTGCCAAAGCGCCAAGACCACATTGGCCGCGGCACATGCAGCAGATGTCGCAACCGAAGTGATCCCCGGCATCGCAGCCGCCCCCTCACGGGAATTACTTCACAAAACCGGCTAGGCCCGGATGCCACGCCGTCCCGGACCCGATCCGGGACCTCTGCCAAATCTTAACACCGCATTCACATATGCACCGGTCGCTGGCTTAACAGGGGGCAACGCGTGCAAAAGGTCCGACGTAAGTCCGACGGGTTTCCGATACAAAATAGACCCTGCAAAACCGGCGAAAAACGGCAGATTAACCAATGATTCGTGCGCCTACACCATCAGCGCGAAAACCACCCCTCAGGCAACACCACCGCGCGTTGCGCCGGGGCTCACAACCAATCGCGCAGGATCGGGATCAGCGGGATATCGGCAGGGGGCATCGGATAATCGCGCAGCTCATTGGCGCGCACCCATTTCAGACGCTGCCCCTCTTGCGCTTGAGGCGTGCCCTCCCATTTGCGGCAGGCAAATAGCGGCATCAGCAGGTGGAAATTATCATAGGAATGGCTGGCAAATGTCAGCGGGGCCAGACAGGACGCCCAGGTATCAATACCTAGCTCTTCCTGTAATTCCCGGATCAAGGCCACCTCAGGCGTTTCGCCCGGCTCCACCTTGCCACCGGGAAATTCCCATAACCCGGCCAATGACTTACCTTCCGGGCGCTGGGCCAACAGCACACGCCCATCCGGGTCAATCAGCGCCACAGCAGAGACAAGAACCGTCTTCACGACCGGTAATCCGCGTTGATCTGAATATAGCGATGGGTCAGATCACATGTCCAAACCGTGGCCGTTCCCGCGCCCAAACCCATCCCGACTTTGATCAGCAGTTCAGCGTTTTTCATATAAGCCGCCCCGGCTTCTTCCGTATAGGACGGCGAGCGCCAGCCTTCTTCCGCGACCAGAATATCGCCAAATCGGATGTTCAGCAGATCACGGTCAGCTTTGGCGCCGGATTTACCCACCGCCATCACGATGCGCCCCCAGTTCGGGTCCTCACCCGCAATGGCCGTTTTCACCAGTGGAGAGTTCGCAATCGCCATCGCCACACGCCGGGCATCAGCATCATTTGCGGCGCTATCCACCTGAATTTCAACAAATTTCGTGGCACCTTCACCATCGCGAACCACCTGATGCGCAAGGTCGAGCATGACCCCATGCAAGGCATCCGCAAAGGCATCACTGCCAGTCACATCCACACCAGATGCCCCCGTCGCCGCCATCAGCAACGTGTCAGAGGTCGAAGTATCGCTATCCACCGTAATGCAGTTAAAGGTGCGGTTGTTGAGCCGTGAAACCAAGGCCTGCAAATCGCTCTGTGCGATTTTCGCATCCGTGAAAACATAGACCAGCATCGTCGCCATATCAGGGGCGATCATGCCGGAACCCTTTGCAATTCCAGCGATTTTTACTGGCTTGCCATCAATCTCAACCGTCGCCGTAGCACCTTTGGGAAAGGTATCCGTGGTCATAATCGCACGGGCTGCACCTTCAATCGCACCGGCTGTCAGACCGGCGGTTAGTTCATCCAGCTTTGCTGTGATGCGCTCATGCGGCAGCGGCTCGCCGATAACACCGGTGGACGAGGTGAACACGCGCTGCGGATCAACGCCCATCACCTGTGCCACACCGGCGCAGATCGCCGCGACGCTGCCGTCGCCATACTTGCCGGTAAAAGCGTTCGAATTGCCCGAATTCACAATGATCGCGGCGGGGCCACTGGCCGCGCCCCCCATTTTTGCCTGACAATCCAACACGTTGGCCGACCGGGTCGCCGATGTGGTGAACACACCGGCGATTGCCGTGCCCGCATCCAGCGCAGCCAGCATCACATCCTGACGGCCAGCATAACGCACGCCAGCCGCCACAGATGCAAAGTGTACACCATCAATCACCGGCAGCGCCGGAAAGAAAGCGGGGGCAAGGGGCGAAACCGTCATGGTCACTGCTGCAGCAGGTCGAGGTTATCGAGCAGATCAGGATTGATCTCACCCGCCTCGGATTTCACGACCGCAGTGTTTGCCGCCAGTTCATCCAGCTTTGCGGTAACGGCAGCTTCTTGCAGTTCATTCATCAACTGGCCACGGACCTCGTCCAGCGTCGGCTGCGACTGGGCACGCTTTTCGTTCAATGTGGCCACATGCCAGCCGAACTGGGTTTCGAACGGGTCGGAAACGGCGCCAACCTCTAGTGCTGTAATGGCATTTTCGAATTCCGGCACCATCGCGCCGGTGCTGAACCAGCCAAGATTGCCACCATTCGGACCAGTTGGACCGGTGGACACATCGCGGGCCACATCGGCGAATTCCGCGCCTTCATCAATGCGGGCCTTGGCGGCAACGGCCTCTTCCTCGGTTTCGACCAACAGATGGGATGCGTTGAATTCTGGCAGTTCCTCGACCTCGGCAAAGCGGGCATCATAGGCGGCCTGAATATCGTCTTCGGACACACTATTTTCGACAACGCCTGTGATCATTTCATTGGCCATCAGCGTGCGGCGTTCGTTGCGCAGCGCATATTCTACGACCGCAGGCTCACCTTCCAGCGCATCGGCAAGAAGTTGCTGTTGAATCAATTGATCAACCAGCCCTTCAAACAGCACACTGTTGGGAAATTGTGCATATTGCTGCGGCAGGCGGGTCTTTGCGATAATCAGCTCACCCAGGGTGATCTCTGTCTCACCAACAGTGACGATAACCGTGCTTGCATCTGCGTCCACATAGGATGGGGTTTCAGGTTCCTGCGCCGGTGCGGCATCCGTGGCTTCAACCTCAGCTTCGGCGTCTTGGGCCCATGCGCTTGCGGCCAGTCCCAGCGACAGCGCGGTTGCACCCAAAAATGTAACATGTTTCAGCATAAAACGATCCCTTGATTGACTGCGCCGGTGCGCAGCGTTGACACTCCATTTCCGGCCCCTTACATCCCATGAATGCCTCGAGGGGGCAGGCCTCGGCCCTTTCTATGTGGCCTGATACGTGGCCACAAGCGACCTCCTCTCAAATAGATGTCAGACAGGCGCCGACGCGCCGCCGGAGAGAACATGCTGGGTATCGGAATGATTGCCAAAAAGGTGTTTGGCACACCGAACGACCGCAAAATCAAAGCCGTTCGACCGCTGGTTGCCAAAATCAACGCTCTGGAACCGGAATTTGAAAAGCTGTCCGATGACGGCATCAAGCAAAAGACACAAGAGCTGCGCGACCGCGCGATCAAGGGTGAAAGCCTCGATGATCTGCTGCCCGAAGCCTTTGCCAATTGCCGCGAAGGCGCACGCCGCGCCCTTGGTCTGCGGGCGTTTGATACACAGCTGATGGGTGGGATATTCCTGCATCAGGGCAATATTTCGGAAATGAAAACCGGCGAAGGCAAGACGCTTGTCGCGACCTTCCCATCCTATCTGAACGCGCTAAGCGGCAAGGGCGTGCATATCGTTACGGTGAACGACTACCTCGCCCGTCGCGATGCCGAATGGATGAGCAATGTTTACACTGCCCTTGGCATGACCACCGGCGTCGTTGTGCCACAGCAGCCCGACGAAGAAAAACGTCAAGCCTATGCCTGCGACGTGACCTATGCCACCAACAATGAACTGGGTTTCGATTATCTGCGCGACAATATGAAGTCCGAGTTGGACCAAATGTACCAGCGCCCCCACAATTTCGCCGTGGTGGATGAGGTGGACAGCATTCTGGTCGACGAGGCGCGGACACCGCTGATCATTTCCGGCCCGGCGCAAGACCGCAGCGAAATGTATGCGGCCATCGACAAGGTGATCCCCGAAATCCTCGACGATCATTTCACCCTTGATGAAAAGACCCGGCAGGTGACTTTCACCGACGAAGGCAATGATTTTCTGGAAGAACGACTTTCTGTTCTGGGCCAACTGCCAGAGGGGCAGACGCTATACGATCCCGAAAGCGCAACATTGGTACACCATGTGAACCAAGCGCTGCGCGCGCATAAGCTGTTTTCAAAGGACAAGGATTACATTGTCCGCGATGACGAAGTCGTGCTGATTGATGAATTCACTGGCCGGATGATGGTCGGTCGCCGTCTGTCGGACGGGCTGCATCAGGCGATCGAGGCCAAGGAAGGTGTGTCGATCAAGCCAGAGAACGTGACGCTCGCCTCTGTTACGTTCCAGAACTATTTCCGGCTTTACAACAAGCTGTCCGGCATGACCGGCACGGCCGCGACCGAGGCTGACGAATTCCGCGAAATCTATGGTCTTGGCGTTGTGGAAGTCCCCACCAACCGGCCCATCGCCCGTATCGACGAACATGATCAGGTTTATCGCACCGCGCGCGAAAAATTCGAAGGCATCGTTCAGGAAATCAAGGAAGCGCACGCCAAGGGTCAGCCGATTCTTGTGGGGACGACATCCATCGAAAAATCTGAATTCCTAGCCCAGCTTTTGGAAAAGGAAGGCGTAAAATTCAACGTTTTGAACGCACGCCAGCACGAAAAAGAGGCGCAGATCATTGCTGACGCGGGCAAGCTGAACGCGGTGACCATCGCTACCAACATGGCGGGCCGCGGTACTGACATCAAACTTGGCGGTAATGTTGAATTTGCAGTGCTCGAAGCCATCGCCGCAAGCCCCGATGGCAACCACGAAGCCATCCGCGCCGAGATCGAAGCAGAACATGCCGCGTCCGAGCAGGCGGTCAAGGATGCGGGCGGTCTGTTCGTTCTGGCAACCGAACGGCACGAAAGCCGCCGGATCGACAACCAGCTGCGGGGCCGTTCCGGCCGTCAGGGTGACCCGGGCCGGTCGGCTTTTTTCCTGTCTCTCGAAGACGATTTGATGCGCATCTTTGGGTCCGAACGGCTGGACAAAGTGCTTTCAGGCCTCGGCATGAAAGAAGGTGAGGCGATTGTGCACCCTTGGGTGAACAAATCGCTCGAACGCGCGCAGGCTAAGGTTGAAGGCCGTAACTTTGATATCCGTAAGCAGCTGTTGAAATACGACGATGTGATGAACGATCAGCGCAAGGTGATCTTTTCACAACGGCGCGAAATCATGGAAGCCAAGGACCTGTCAGAGATCGTCAAAGACATGCGCGATCAGGTGATTGATGATCTCGTGACCCAGCACATCCCGCCGCGCAGCTATGCTGACCAGTGGGACGCCCAAGGGCTTTATGCTGATGTCATTCAGTATCTGGGCCTTGATGTGCCAGTGATTGAATGGGCGGAGGAAGAAGGCGTTGATGATGATGACATCAGCGAACGTCTGGAAGAGGCCGCCGACAAATTCATGGCCGAAAAGACAGAGGCCTTCGGCGCGCAGACCATGCGCAGCATCGAAAAACAAATTCTGCTGCAAACGATTGATGCCAAATGGCGCGAGCATCTGCTGACGCTTGAACATCTGCGTTCGGTTGTGGGGTTCCGGGGCTATGCCCAGCGTGACCCGCTGAACGAATATAAATCCGAAGGGTTTCAGCTGTTCGAACGGCTACTTGATGGATTGCGCAGCGATGTGACTCAGAAGCTGTCGCAGATCCGCCCGATGTCGCAGGAAGAACAGGAACGCCTGGTCACCCAGATGCGTCAGCAACAGGCCGCCGCAGCCCCCATCGCATCGTCCGAAGTTGCCGCTGAACCGGCGGGGGAAGCCTTGGAAGGCTTTGATGAAAACGATCCAACCACTTGGGGAAACCCGGGACGAAACGACCTGTGCCCTTGTGGATCCGGAAAGAAATTCAAGCACTGCCACGGTCGAATCGCCTGATTAGCGCCATATTCGGGTCCTGCTGAAGCCACTGTTCTGCGGCAACCTTGTCATGCAAGGTGGATAAGCAAAGGGTTATTGGCATGTCCGGCGTCAAGACAGTTGCGACCGTCGTCGGTACGTTTGCCGTCGCCCTTGGCATTGGCTTTGTCATGCAAAGCGGGCAGGGGGCAGAGCCGGAACCTGACCAACAGGCGGAACTACGGGATCGCAGCGTGGTTCATAGCGTTATGGTCGCGGGTAACGCATATGGCAATTCCGTGTTCGGTGTTCCAGACGTTGTCACCACACCGCTGAACCACAGCGGCGATATGCGGGCTATCACTGCCATCAGTGACATTTACCCGCAGAATGACACGCCGAAAATGGGCACGATTCTGTCATTGCCTTTCGATGATTGCGAAACATCGTTTCAGGCGCGTGCCACCAGTGCCGCGCTGGTCGCACTGGAAATTTCGTCACCTTGTGACAAGGAAACTAGTTTCGTCGTCAGGCATGATGCGCTTGTTTTTTCAGGTGTGACCGACAGCAACGGATACGCAGAGATGCGTGTGCCGGCCTTGTCGGATACGGCATCCTTCACGGTCAGCTTTCAGAATATCGTCGAAGGGCGGGTGACCATCGCGGTGCCTGATGCGGCACAATATGACCGCGCGATGGTGCAGTGGCTGGGTACAGATAATCTCCAGCTGCATGCGCTGGAATTCGGGGCGCAGATTGGGGAGCCCGGACACGTCTGGTCTGGTTCCATGGATCGCCCGGCAGAGGTGTTGGCAGGCACCACGGGTTTCATGGTGCAACTGGGCGTACGCACGGCGCAGCTGCCTTATCAGGCGCAAATATACACCTACCCCTTTTCGACTGATGATCAACAGGGGGCCATCGACCTGCAAATCGGTGTGCTGGCAACAGAGGCGAATTGTGGCCGTGTGATCGACGCGATGATCATCCAGACACACGCGGATCAGATAGAAAAAGAGGCGTTCGAAGCGCGGATTCCATCCTGTGATACAGTGGGTGAATTTGTAATGTTAGAGGGCATGTTTGACACGATCACGCTAGCCGCGCGCGAGTAACCGGTGGCGCAAGGCGCGCTTTAAAACATTTCGATTTAGAACAGGCCCTGCGCCCGAAAGCTCATCTCGCAGGATTTACCGATGATCAGGTGATCATGCACGGTAATGCCCAATGCTGCTGCGGCCTGATTAATCTGATCCGTCATCTGGATATCTGCATCTGACGGGGTTGGGTCGCCGGATGGGTGATTGTGGACAAGGATAATCGCCGCCGCATTCAGTTCCAATGCGCGCTTGACCACCTCGCGCGGGTAGACGGGCACATGATCCACGGTCCCGCAGGCCTGTTCTTCGTCCGCGATCAGCACGTTTTTGGTGTCTAGATAAAGAATGCGAAACTGTTCGGTGTCCCTGTGCGCCATCACAGTGTGGCAATAGTCCAGCAGCGCGTCCCAGCCGGACATCACGTGGCGCTGCATGACCTTGGCACGAGCCAACCGATGTGCGGCGGATTCGACGATTTTCAGCTCTGTCACGACCGCCTCACCAACGCCATTGACCCGCCGTAGCTGCGGGATTGAGGCAGATATGACACGGTTGAAATCACCAAAAGCATCCAACAGCGCATGCGCCAGCGGCTTTACATCCTGACGCGGGATGGCGCGGAACAAGACAAGTTCCAGCATTTCGTAGTCGGGCATTGACGCCGCACCGCCCGACATGAACCGTTCACGCAACCGCTTGCGATGGTCGCGCATATAAGACGGAACACGCCCCTTTGAGGGTGTGATCTGTTCCACATTGTCAACATCGAAGAAAAGAGAGTGGGATTCGGCAAATTGGTTCATAATCCCAACATGCCGAAAACTTAGTTACCTTGCGGTTAACGTTAGCTTTTCATCGAGTCCCAGAAACTCTTGACCGATTTGAAGAAGCTGGACCCCTGCGGGTTGTTCTCTTCGCTCAACGCATCGAATTCCTTGAGCAGCTCACGCTGACGGGATGTCAGTTTGACCGGGGTTTCGACGGCCAGCTCGATGAACATATCACCCGCGCCACCGCCGCGCAGGGCTGGCATGCCCTTGCCACGCAGGCGCATCTGACGACCGGATTGCGACCCTTCGGGGACCTTTACCCGGCTGCGGCCACCGTCGATGGTGGGCACTTCGATCTCACCGCCCAGTGCAGCAGATGTCATCGACACGGGCACCTTGCAGAACAGATTGGTGCTTTCACGTTCGAACAGGGCGTGGTCGTTGACCTCGATAAAGATATAAAGGTCACCGCTTGGTCCGCCACGCATCCCCGCCTCGCCTTCACCGGCAAGCCGGATCCGGGTGCCGGTTTCAACACCGGCAGGGATGTTGACTGACAGAGACCGTTCTTTTTCTACACGACCGGCCCCGTGGCATGTCTTGCAGGGGCTCTTGATGATCTGACCCATGCCCGAACATGTGGGGCAGGTGCGTTCAACGGTAAAGAAACCCTGCTGCGCACGCACTTTGCCCATGCCCGAACAGGTCGGACAGGTTTGCGGTTCGGAACCATCTTCGGCACCGGTCCCTTTGCAGGATCCGCAAGCGACCGCGGTGGGGACGTTGATTGTCTTTTGCAGCCCTGCATAAGCGTCTTCAAGGTTGATGCGCAGGTTGTAGCGCAAATCATTGCCCCGCTGCGCGCCACCGCGGCGTCCGCCACCGCCGCGTCCGCCCATGAAATCGCCGAACAGGTCGTCGAACACATCGGAAAATGCGCTGCCGAAATCGCCCGAACCACCGCGCGGCTGACCACCACCGCCCATGCCGTTTTCAAAGGCCGCATGGCCATAGCGGTCATAGGCCGCTTTCTTGTTGTCGTCCTTCAGAACTTCGTAGGCTTCATTGGCCTCTTTGAACTGGGATTCAGCGTTGGGATTGTCAGAGTTCCGGTCAGGATGCAGTTCCTTCGCCTTCTGGCGATAGGCTTTCTTGATGGCAGCGGCGTCAGCACCCTTTGCGACACCCAGCACATCATAATAGTCACGTTTTGCCATGATACTTTTCCCCTTGGGAATGGAAAAGACCGGCCCTCGTATCAGGCCGGTCCGTTTCCTTAACGGCGCGTCGCCTTAGTTGTCACGCTTCTCGTCGCCAAGGTCTTCGAAGTCGGCATCAAGGATGTCGTCATCGGCAGCAGAAGCTTCAGGCTCTGCTTCGCCTTCATCTTCCTGCTGTGCCTTGTAGATCGCTTCGCCCAACTTCATGGCAGATTCGGTCACGTTCTGAATGCCGGATTTGATCTTATCGGCGTTCTCGGTTTCCAGCTCGTCCTTCAGCGCGGCAATAGCCAGCTCGATCGCTTCGATCGTTGTCGGATCGACCTTGTCAGCATGCTCTTCCATCGACTTCTCGGTCGAGTGGATCAGGCTTTCAGCCTGGTTCTTGGCATCGACCAACTCGCGGCGGGCTTTGTCGGCCTCGGCATTCGCTTCGGCGTCTTTGACCATCGCTTCGATATCGTCGTCGGACAGACCGCCAGAGGCCTGAATCGTGATCTTCTGCTCTTTGCCGGTGCCTTTGTCCTTGGCGCCCACTTCAACGATGCCGTTGGCGTCGATGTCAAAGGTTACCTCGATCTGCGGCAGACCGCGTGGCGCTGGTGGGATGTCTTCCAGATTGAACTGGCCGAGCATCTTGTTGTCGGCAGCCATTTCGCGCTCACCCTGGAACACGCGCAATGTCACGGCGTTCTGGTTGTCTTCAGCGGTCGAGAAGACCTGAGACTTCTTGGTCGGGATCGTCGTGTTGCGGTCGATCAGGCGAGTGAACACGCCACCCAGCGTTTCAATCCCCAGCGACAGCGGTGTCACGTCCAGCAGAACAACGTCTTTCACGTCACCTTGCAGAACACCGGCCTGAATGGCGGCACCCATGGCGACAACCTCATCTGGGTTCACACCTTGGTGTGCTTCCTTACCAAAGAACTTGCTAACCTCTTCCTTGACGCGGGGCATCCGGGTCATACCACCAACCAGAACAACCTCATCAATGTCGCTGACTGAAAGGCCTGCGTCTTTGATGGCTTCTTTACAGGGTTTGATCGAGTTCTTGATCAAATCGCTGACAAGGCTTTCCAACTTGGCACGAGTCAGTTTCATGACCATGTGCAGCGGTTGGCCGTTGGACCCCATCGAAATAAACGGCTGGTTGATTTCGGTCGAGGACGACGAAGACAGCTCAATCTTGGCTTTTTCGGCAGCTTCTTTCAGCCGCTGCAACGCCATCTTGTCTTTGGTTAGATCGACAGAGTGCTCTTTTTTGAACTCATCAGCCAGATAGTTGACGATGCGCATGTCGAAATCTTCACCGCCTAGGAACGTATCCCCGTTGGTGGATTTCACTTCGAACAGACCGTCGTCGATTTCCAGAATGGTGACGTCGAATGTACCACCACCAAGGTCATAAACAGCGATGGTTTTGCTGTCTTTCTTGTCCAGACCATAGGCTAGCGCGGCGGCTGTCGGCTCGTTGATGATCCGCAGCACTTCCAGACCAGCGATCTTGCCAGCATCTTTGGTGGCCTGACGCTGGGCGTCGTTGAAATAGGCGGGCACGGTGATGACAGCTTGTGTCACGTCTTCGCCAAGGTAGCTTTCAGCGGTTTCTTTCATCTTACCAAGGATGAAAGCGGAAATCTGGCTAGGGGAGTATTTCTCACCCTTGCTTTCCACCCATGCGTCGCCGTTGCCGCCATTGATGATTTCAAACGGCATGTTCTTTTTTTCTTTGGCGAGGTCTTTATCATCGAACCGGCGGCCGATCAGACGCTTCACAGCAAAGATTGTGTTTTCAGGGTTGGTGACCGCCTGACGTTTGGCAGGCTGACCGACGAGACGCTCGTCATCAGTGAAAGCAACGATAGATGGCGTTGTGCGCGCACCTTCGGCGTTTTCAATCACGCGCGGTTTAGAGCCATCCATGATGGCGATACAAGAGTTGGTCGTTCCTAGGTCGATACCAATAACTTTGGCCATGTTTTCAAATCCCTCTACTTCAGGCGGTTTGAGCGGCGCGAACCCGTTTCGGCACTCGCGCCAGTTACGTGAGTCAGATCAGCGCTTTGGCACTCATCTTGATCTTGGCGTATATAGGGATCGGAAATGACGCCTGCAACCGCCGCTACGTCGGGAAAACCTGCAAATCAGCGTATTTTTTCGGGACATTTGTTAACGCACGCACAGGATCAGGCCGCCCTATACACCCATACGACGATCACCGCGCTGCATTCCAACTGGTTGAGGCATTCCGGCGGGTATAGAATTCGCCCATCAGCCCGATCATCAGCAATGTCAGCGCGACGTAGATCGGGTAGGGAATGTTGCTGAAATGCGGGTTGTAATGCAAAAAAATGAACCCGCGTGCCTGATCAATGATGTGAAACAGTGGGTTCCAGTCAAACATGGCCAGCATATGGGCAGGCAGCGAATTCGCCAGAAACATCTTGCCTGACGCGATCATGTTTGCCCGGATATAAATTGTCTGAATCACCGATACCAGGGTGGGTGCCCATGGCTTGATCGCCAGCAGAACCATCCCCACAGCGCATCCCGAAAACCACGACAGCAGCACCATCCCCATGGCCGCAACCGGCTGGTCGATCGTGATCGGGACAAAAGCGATATGGTAGACTGTCAAGATCAGGACGAGTGATAGCACCTGAATATACAGCGTTGATAAGGCGCTCGCTGAAATGGCAATGGCGGTGTTCATTGGCGCATGCTGCATCATGGCAGAGGTCGGCCCTTCTGACCCCATGACCGCGCTGACCGATTTGATATGCGTCATATAAACGAAAATACCTGACATGATGTACAGCAGGAAATCCCCGCGCACCGCCGCACTGCGCATGCCCAGCATCTGAAACAGCAGCACAAAAGCCAGAATGAAAATCACCATTTGCATCATGTTCATCAGCAGTCCGATCACCGCACTGCGGTGTGACTGCCGAAGTTGCCGCACAGTCGCGTGATACATCAGTTCAAGGATGAAGAACGCGCTGCGTGATTTGGAGGATTTGACCTGTGTCTGAAACATATGAACTCTCATGCGGGGGCGGTAGCTGACCCATCATCCCATCAATAGCTTGCTGATCGCTTGACGTCACCTCATAAGGATGCGACCGCTTTTTCGCCATGCAATCCAGCCTATATGAGGTGCCCGATGGACTATGAAAAACTGACCTCTGTCATGCGTGAACTCGCGCTTCAGGCGGGGGATGCGATCATGGAAATCTATGCCTCTGATGATTTTGATGTGCGCAGTAAAAGCGATGACAGCCCGGTGACTGCAGCGGATGAAGCGGCTGACGCAATCATCGCCGCCGGTCTGCGCGCCGCCTTCCCTGACACACCGCTGGTGACAGAGGAACAGGCCGCATCGCACAGCCAACAGGTCAGCACGTTCCTGATCGTTGATCCACTGGATGGCACCAAGGAATTCGTACACCGGCGCGGCGATTTTACCGTCAATATCGCTTATGTGGAAAATGGCGTTCCGCAACGTGGCATCGTTTATGCCCCTGCCAAAGATAGGCTGTTCTATACCGCTGCCGATGGGCAAAGTGTCGAAGAAACGGCCCCCTTCGCCAAAGAACAGCCCGGCGCGCTGACTCCGATCCGGGTCGCAAAGCCTGATATGGATAGGCTGATGGTTGTCGCGTCGAAATCCCACCGGGATCAGGCAACAGACGATTACATCAACAAATATAGCGTTCAGGACATGAAAAGCGCAGGTTCCTCGCTGAAATTTTGCCTTGTCGCAACGGGCGAGGCTGACCTTTACCCCCGGCTGGGCCGGACGATGGAATGGGACACGGCGGCGGGCCATGCAGTGCTGACTGGCGCAGGGGGTGATGTGCTGCGTTTCGATGATCATATGCCGCTGCGCTATGGCAAACCCGGCTTTGAAAACCCGTTCTTCATCGCCACTGCCCCCAACATCACGCTGGAAAAACCCTGATGCCGGTGCTGATCGTCATCCCTGCGCGCTATGCGTCGTCGCGTTATCCGGGCAAGCCGCTGGTCACATTGCGTGGCAGCACCGGTGAGGCGAAAAGCCTGATCCGCCGTTCTTGGGATGCGGCAATGGCCGTCGATGGCGTGGACAGGGTTGTTGTCGCCACCGATGATGACCGGATTCGCGACGCGGCCGATGCCTTCGGGGCAGAGGTTGTGATGACCGCGACCACCTGCCGCAACGGGACAGAGCGCTGCGCAGAGGCATTAGACAATCTGGGTGGTCACTATGACATCATCGTCAATCTGCAGGGGGATGCGCCGCTGACACCGCATTGGTTCATCGCGGATCTGATCACGGGGCTACAGGCGCACCCGCAATCTGCCGTCGCAACCCCGGTGCTGCGCACCGATGGGCGCGCGCTGAACGGGCTGCTGCAAGACCGGCGTGAAGGCCGGGTCGGAGGTACGACGGCCGTTTTCGGGGCCGATCACAACGCGCTATATTTTTCCAAAGAAGTGATCCCCTTCACCGGAAAAACCTATAGCGACCATGATGAAACGCCGGTTTTCCACCATGTCGGCGTCTATGCGTATCGCCCGGACGCGCTGCGCGCCTATCCGACATGGACGCCCGGCGCGCTTGAAAACCTCGAAGGGCTGGAACAGCTGCGTTTCCTTGAACGCGGAACGCCTATGCTGTGTGTTGAAGTAGACGCCAATGGGCGGCAATTCTGGGAACTTAACAACCCTGAGGACGTTTCACGTATAGAAACCATGCTGCAGGATATGGGGCACCCATAACGCGTTTGCATGCTAATTGGGCAGATGCATGCCAATGATCAGCATTTGCAGTTTGGTTTTTGTGCAGGGATCGGAATTGCGATGCGGCGGTTTTGGTCTCAGATTTGACATGATAGATGTGGATAGACCGCAGCAAAGCACATCGCCGTCCGGAAAGGCTCCAACATGAAAAGAAAAGTCACCAAAGCGATCTTCCCCGTGGCAGGGCAGGGCACAAGGTTTCTGCCCGCGACAAAATCCGTTCCAAAGGAAATCATGACGCTGGTCGACCGACCGCTTATCCAATACGCGATTGACGAAGCGCGCGCCGCCGGGATTGAGGATTTCATTTTTGTCACCTCACGCGGCAAATCAGCGTTGGAAGACTATTTCGACCACGCCCCGGATTTGGAATCCTCGCTCAGCGATGCTGGCAAAAACGAACTGCTAGATGTGTTGAAAAGCACGAATATGGAAAGCGGAGCGATTGCCTATATCCGCCAGCACAAACCACTTGGGCTGGGGCATGCGGTGTCTTGCGCGCGCAAGCTGATCGGGGATGAACCCTTTGCCGTGATCCTGCCGGATGACGTGATCGCGGCAGAAACACCCTGCCTGCAACAGATGGTCGAAGCCTACGAGGAAACCGGCGGATCAATGGTCGCCGCGATGGAGGTGTCACCAGAACAAACCTCCTCTTACGGCATTCTGAACGTTACCAAGGAAAACGGTCCGGTGTCGTCCATTCAGGGGATGGTCGAAAAACCAGCCGCCGGGACAGCGCCTTCAAACCTCGCCGTGATCGGGCGCTATATCCTTGCGCCGACCGTGCTGGAAAACGTCAGCAAGATCGACCGTGGCGCGGGTGGTGAATTCCAGCTGACCGATGCCATCGCGCATGAAATCACCGTCGGGCGCGATGTGTTCGGGTTCAAGTTCAACGGGCAGCGTTTCGACTGCGGCTCCAAGGCTGGCTTCCTGCAGGCCACCGTGGCCTTTGCACTGGAACGGCCCGAACTGCGTGACGAGCTGCGTGATTTCCTCGCCGGGATGCACGACCAACAATACGCCGCGCAGTAGGGCATCTTAAACGGTGTCCCACCAGCGCGGGCGATTAGCCGATCTTTGGCTGAGCTACCGGATGCGTTGGAAGCGCCGCCGTTTTCTGCTGCGGATCTGGCGCAATCGGCGGCAAATTACCTCGGTGATCAACAGGACCGGCGATATCGGCCCGTCCGATATCATTCTGTTCGCGACCATGCGAAACGAAATGGTGCGGCTGCCGCATTTCCTTGATCATTACCGTGCGCTGGGCGCCAAACATTTCCTTATCGTCGACAACGGCAGCGACGACGGCACCGCTGCGTATCTTCGCGATCAGCCTGATATTTCGCTTTGGACGACAGATCATAGCTACAAACTGGCGCGGTTCGGCATGGACTGGCTGGGCTGGCTGCAATGGCAACACGGTGCCGGGCACTGGTGTCTGACGGTTGACGCAGATGAGCTGTTGACCTTTCCCCATGATGAAACGCGCGATTTACAGGAACTGACCACATGGCTCGACCAGCGGGACATCCCCGCCTTTGGCGCGATCATGCTAGAAATGTACCCCAAAGGGCCGCTTGGGCAGGACAGCGAGGCTGACCCGATCAAAGCCTTGCCGTGGTTCGATGCGCACAACTACCGGCACCGGACCCATCCAGTCTATCAGAACCGATGGATACAGGGCGGTGTGCGGGAACGGGTGTTCTTTGCGGATGACCCCGATAAATCCCCTACTTTGTCCAAGACGCCGCTGGTGAAATGGCACTGGCGCCATGTCTATGTTAGCTCCACCCACCAAATGTTGCCGCTGCGGCTGAACCATGTGTTCGATCATCCTGACCGACCAACGGGCGCGCTGCTGCATACAAAGTTTCTACCGGTGATCCGCGCCAAATCCGCCGAAGAAATCGGGCGACGACAACACTTTGAAAATAGCGATCTTTATATAAACTATCATCAACAACTGGCAGAAGGGCCGGACCTCTGGTCACCCGACTCTACCCGCTATGAAGGATGGGAACAGCTTGTCAGTCTGGGGCTGATGTCAAAGGGGGATTGGGTCTGATATGGTTCACGGGTTAATCGGTTAGGCGAACATCAGGAAAACGCTTGGGTATTTGGACATCATATCGGCTGCGGTTACAGCGCAAGCGCTGGAAATTACGCGCGCGCCGAAAAGGGCGGGACCTGACAGCGGTGCAGGATCGCACCGCGCAAATCCTGCCGGATGATATCCTGCTGTTCTGCACCTTCCGAAACGAAGATGTGCGGCTGCCGTATTTCCTGGACTACTATCGGGAATTAGGGGTGAACCACTTTCTGCTGATCGACAATGACAGCAGTGATGGCGGGCAGCAGGTCGCGGCCGATCAGCCTGATGTCTCTCTCTGGACCACAAAGGCGGGCTATGGCGATGCCCGCTATGGGCTGGACTGGCTGACGTGGTTACAAGGCAAATATGCGCACGGGCATTGGGCGCTGACGGTCGATGTGGATGAATTCTTTGTCTATCCGTTCTGCGATACACGCCCGCTGCGGGCGCTGGGCGATTGGCTCGATGCGTCAGAGGTGCGGTCGTTTGGCGCGATGCTGCTAGACCTTTATCCCAAAGGCGCGGTCAGCAAGGCTGTCTATACCCGTGGCCAAGACCCGCTGACCGTCAGCAACTGGTTCGACGCGGGCAACTACACGATGAAGCGCAACCCGCTGCTGCGCAATCTGTGGATTCAGGGCGGTCCGCGCGCACGCACATTCTTTGCAGACAAACCGAAACGCAGTCCGGCATTGAACAAGGTGCCCTTCGTGAAATGGCAGCGGCCTTATACCTATGTCAGTTCCACCCATATGATCCTGCCGCGCGGGCTAAACCTTGTCTATGATCAGCATGGCGGCGAAAAGACCTCTGGCATACTGCTGCACACGAAATTCCTGAACACCTTCGGCGGGCGCGCCGCAGAAGAGGCCGCGCGCGCCGAACATTACCGCAAAGGCGAAGAATACAAATCCTACGCCGACCGCTACGGCGCTGACCCGGATCTGTGGTGCAAGTGGAGCGAGCAATACATCAACTGGCGCCAGCTCGAAATGCTGGGCCTGATGTCCAAGGGGAATTGGGCATGACGCTGGGTGTGGTCATGCTGGTGCATTCCAATTTCGACCGGGCCGAACAAATGGTCCGGCACTGGGTTGCGGGCGGCTGTCCCGTCACCGTGCATGTGGACAAAAAGGCTGACGCAGGCGACTGCGCGCGGCTTATCGCGGCGCTTGGCGATCAGGAGAATGTCAGCTTTAGCGAACGGTTTCGCTGTGAATGGGGCACATGGGGGCTTGTCGCGGCAACACAAGCGGCCACCGCGCAATTACTGGCGCAGCATCCCGATCTGCGCCACGTTTATTTAGCCTCGGGCGCCTGCCTGCCCCTGCGCCCCATCGCAGAGCTGCGGGCCTATCTGGACACGCACCCCGATACCGATTTCATCGAAAGCGCGACGACTGCGGACGTGCCTTGGACGGTTGGCGGGCTGGACCGGGAACGGTTCACATTGCGTTTTCCCTTTTCATGGAAAAAGCACCGCAAACTGTTTGATCGCTATGTGAAGGTACAGCAGCTCTTAGGATTCAAACGGCGCATTCCCAACGGGATAAAGCCGCACATGGGGTCGCAATGGTGGTGCCTGACAAAGACCACCCTGACCGGCATCCTGAACGATCCGCGCCGGGCAGAGTTCGATCACTACTTTCGCAAGGTCTGGATCCCCGATGAAAGCTATTACCAGACGCTTGCACGGCTGCACGCCCGCAAGATCGAAAGCCGATCCCTGACCCTGTCCAAATTCGACTATCAGGGCAAACCACATATCTTCTACGACGACCATCAAGAGCTTTTGCTGCGCTCTGACGCCTTTGTCGCGCGCAAAATCTGGCCGCAAGCGGATGGGCTTTTCAACGCCTTCCCGCGCAAAGCGGACTCGATCTCCGCCAAGGCTGAACCGAACACCAGCACCATCGACCGCGTCTTCACTAAAGCGGTAGAGCGGCGCAAGCGCGGGCGGCCAGGTCTTTACATGCAAAGCCGTTTCCCGGTGATGGAGCGCGAAAACGGGTTCACCGCAGCCCGCTATACTATGCTGCAAGGCTTCGACGATATCTTCCCAGATTTCGGTGACTGGCTGGGCAAGCGGACCGGCGCGACGGTGCACGGGCATCTCTATGCCAAAGACAGGGCGCATTTCGCCGGGGAAGAGACGATCTTTCGCGGCGGGCTCAGCGATAGCGCGCGGTTACGCGACTATAATGGTGCGATGTTCCTCACCAACCTGATCTGGAACGGACGCGATAGCCATCAATGCTTCCAATTCGGCCCCGCCGACACGCAACAGATTCGCTGGATGCTGGCCAAGGATACGCGGGCGAGCGTCTGGGTCGTCTCCGGCGCGTGGTCCATCCCGCTGTTTCTGTCCCGTCGCCCGGTGGCAAAGGCCCGTGCCCAAGCCGCCCGAATGCAGCAGATCGAACACAAGTTGATCAAGGTCCTGCGATCCCCCTATGCCCGTGCGCGCATCCGGATCCTGACCCTTGCGGATTTTGTCGAGGCTCCGATGGATACACTGCAGGCGATCATCGACGAAATGGCAGGCCACCGCGCGCCCACCCTGACAGAGGTGCCGAAAATGGCAGACCTCACCGGGTTTGCGGCCTTCCTGCAAGAGTTGAAAAATCAGGGTATGCACCCCTTCCTGACCGGTGACTTCGCCACCGACACCGGGCGACGACCGGAACGACCAAAACCACCGAAACCCTATATCATTGGGCAAAAATGAGCAGATTTGACTATTTCATCGTGCTGGCAGAAATGCGCACCGGCTCCAATTTCCTTGAGGCGAATATCAACACGCTCGACGGGGTCACCTGCCACGGAGAGGCGTTTAACCCTGCGTTCATCGGCTATCCCAAAAGCGAAACGCTGTTGGGGCTGACATTGCAGGACCGAACCGACGACCCGCAGCGGCTGATTGCGGCGATCCGCGATGATAACGGGCTTGCCGGCTTTCGGTTTTTCAACGACCACGACCCGCGCATCCTGAACGCCTGCCTGACCGATCCGCGCTGCGCCAAGATCATCCTGACCCGCAATCCCGTCGATAGTTTTGTCAGCTGGAAGATCGCCCAGACCACTGGGCAATGGAAGCTGACCAACGCCACCCACTCCAAATCCAACCAGATTACCTTTGAGGCAGAGGCATTCGAAACCCACCTCGAAACGATCCAGGCGTTCCAACTGCGGGTGCTGAACACCCTGCAAAAAACCGGTCAAACCGCATTCTATATTGGCTATGACGACCTGCACGATCTTGATGTGCTGAACGGGCTGGCGATGTTTCTGGGGGTTGACGCGCGGCTGTCCAATCTGAACAAAAAGCTGAAAAAACAAAACCCTGAACCGTTGGCAGACAGGGTGTTGAATTTCGACGAAATGCAAACTGCGCTGGCGCGGCTCGATCGGTTTGATTTGTCGCGCACGCCCAATTTCGAACCACGGCGTGGGCCTGCAATCCCGACCTATCTTGCGGCGGCGCAGGCCCCGCTGCTTTACATGCCGCTACGCTCCGGACCGGACGCGGCGGTCATGGAATGGCTGGGCGCGTTGGACGGGGTGACCCCGGATGGGCTGCAACAGAATTTCTCGCAGAAGACCCTGCGACAATGGCAGCAGGATCACCCGCACCATCGCAGCTTTGCCGTGCTGCGGCACCCGCTCGCCCGGGCACATGCGGCGTTTTGCGACTGTATTCTTTTTGAAGGCCCCGGCAGTTTCCCCCGGATCAGGGCGGCGCTGCGCAAGGTGCACAAGCTGCCGATCCCCGCTAGATCACCCGGCGATGATTACAGCGAAGCAGACCACAAGGCCGCGTTTTTGGGTTTTTTGAAATTTCTGCGTAACAATCTGTCCGGCCAGACGAATATCCGCGTGGACCCGCGTTGGGCCAGCCAGCTGACCCTGCTACAGGGGATGACGCAATTTGCCCTGCCGGACATGATCCTGCGCGAAGACTACCTGACCCGTGATCTGTCACTTTTGGCGCAACAAATCGGGCGCAACGATACAGTAAAGCTACCGGACCCGTCACATCCGCAGGAACATAGGCTGGCCAGCATCTATGACGACGCGCTCGAAACTGCGGCCAAGCAAGCTTATCAGCGTGACTATATTGCGTTTGGATTTGGGGACTGGGCTTAAGCCGCCTGCGACGACTGCATCTCTGTCAGGATTGTATGCAGCGTCGCAGGATCGCTATTTGCGCGCAGCTTAGCACAGATAGAGCCATTGCGCAGCGTGCGGGACACCAGCGCCAAAGCCTTCAGGTGATCAACGCCTGCATTTTGCGGGGCGATCAGCGCAAAGACCAGATCAACCGGCATGCGGTCAACAGCGTCGAATTGCAGGGGCTTTTCTAGACGCAGAAACAGGCCATAGACACGTGTCGCCTGTGACAGGCGGGCGTGCGGCAAAGCAATGCCCTGGCCCACGCCGGTTGGTCCCAGACCTTCGCGTTCGATGAGGGCATCGATAACGGTGCTGGCGGGCAAGTCATAGCTTGCCTCTGCCAGTTCGCCCAGATCATGAAACAGGCGCTTCTTGCTGGTGCAAGACGAAATCGTCTTGACCGCATCAGCCTTCAGGATGGTTCCAAGTTCCATTGATCTCTTCTTTCACCAACTTGATGTGGCTCAACCCGCCGTGCGTGGGTCAATCCAACCGATATTTCCGTCGTCCCTGCGATAGACGACATTTATTCCACTATGTTTTTCGTTCCGGAAAACAAGCACCGGGGCGCTCGCGATTTCCATTTGCATCACCGCGTCACCAACCGAGAGAGAAGGAATCTTTGTCTCCATCTCGGCCACGATCATGGCGTTCATGTTATCTGTCTCGGCCTCATCCGATTCATCCGTTGACCGCAGGATATAGGACCCGGCATCCGAAAGTTCAACTGGCTGTGAACGCCCGGCGTGGTGATCCTTCAACCGTCGCTTGTAACGGCGCAACTGTTTGTCCATTTTCTCGGCGCTGCTTTCAAAAGAGGCATAAATTTCATTTGCCTTACCGGTTGCCTGCGCAGTCAGCCCGGTAGACAGGTGCACGACAGCCTCGCAGACGAATTCATGTCCGGATTTGGAAAAAACGACATATGCCTCGGTCGGGCGGCCCGCATATTTGTTCAGAATCGCATCAAGCTCTGTCTGCACATGGGTTTGCAAGGCTTCACCGATGTCGATCTGTTTCCCACTGATTTGGTATCGCATCATTTCTCCTGTCTAAAAAACTGACGCAACGCTCACCTCCCGATCAGCGGGCGACGAGACTTTGCATCTTGTGAGTGGAAACGAACAACAGACCGGTTTCGTTCAATTTTTTCCCGCGTGCAGACGACAGGGCCGGCAAGATGATCAGGAAAGAATTCGGGTCTGTCATTCCATACATTTGGCGGCAAAACACAGGCACTTGTCAATGTTCCTGTGGTGAAAGACCCCGATAAGAATTCTAAGATTTTGAATTGCTTTAGTTTACGCGGAAATTATTGCCCAGATAAACGCGGCGGACGTTCTCATCCTTGATCACCTCTTCAGTGGTGCCACTCATCAATACTTTGCCATCATGCAGGATATAGGCGCGATCTACGATTTGCAGCGTTTCCTGCACGTTGTGATCGGTGATCAGCACACCGATTCCCCGGTTTTTCAGATCAGCCACCAGATGCCGGATTTCGCCAACGGCAATCGGATCCACCCCGGCAAAGGGTTCATCCAGCAGCACATATTTCGGGCCTGCCGCCAGACAGCGCGCGATTTCGACACGGCGGCGTTCCCCGCCTGATAGCGCCATCGCTGATGCGCGGCGCAGATGCTCAATTGAGAATTCCGACAGCAGTTCTTCCAGCCGTTCCCGGCGGCGATGGCGGTTGGTCTCTGCGATTTCGAGAATCGCCATGATGTTGTCTTCGACATTCATGCCACGAAAGATAGACATTTCCTGCGGCAGATAGCCGATTCCCATCTGCGCACGGCGATACATCGGCAGGGTCGTCACTTCGCGCCCGTCGATGATCACCTTGCCACCTTCCGGCGTAACCAGACCAGCAATTGAATAAAAACAGGTCGTCTTGCCCGATCCGTTCGGCCCAAGCAGGGCCACAACCTCGCCCCGACCCAGATCAATCGTCACGTCCCGGATCACCGGGCGCTTGCGATAGCTTTTGCGCAGATTGACAATATGCAGACCAACATCGCCGTCCTGCAAAGTCAGGTTAGGGGCACCCGCCATCAGTTACGCCCCTGCTGCAACACGGTGCGCACGCGGCCTTCCATCTGGGCGGTGCCGTCATCGACGTTGACGATCATGCGCTCGGCGGACACCGCACTGGGGCCCTGTGTCAAAAGGACTTCGCCAGACAAGGTCAACAGGCCGGTGGCGATATCATAATCTGCGCTCTGGGCTTCTGCGGCCTCGCTCGCGGTGGCAAAAGTGACCCCCTCTGTCGCGACCAGCCGCGCGATTTCGCTCGTGGCTTCGGCATAGACGATCTCAACCCGGCCAGCCGAAAGACGCATATCGCCCTGCCCGATGATGACATTGCCAATAAAAACCGCAGTGCCAGTTTCCTGATCCACGGACAGGCTTTCCGAAGTGACCTCGATCGCGGAGCTGCGGTCGACAGTCATGCCGCCCAGATTGATATTGGTCTGCGCAAGCACCGCCGTCGTCGTTGCAAACCAAAGGGTTATCAAAAGCACAATTTGTCTGGGCACGAGTAAAATCCTTTTGCGGCGTTACCGCTCTTCTTGTGGCCTGTATACCAAACGGACGCCATCGGTGAATAGTATCTGCTGCCCCAAATTATCCCCGGTCACGTGAAAAGTGACCTGTCCGGCAGTCAACTCGCCAAACGGGGCATGGATTTCCAGCAACCCGTCGGAGGTGACAATCCCCGTCTTAAGCTCTGCAATCAGCCCGTTGGTTTCCATCTCGTAGCCAGCTGAACTGATCAGCCGGGCCAGCCCCAGAAATCGGGCAACCTGCGCATTCCCGTCAACCTCACCTTCGGTGCCGGTCACTTCGACAAAGCTGCCATCCGGATTTTCCATGCGCATCCGCAAGTCGTCGATGGCCACCGTATCGGCGCGCGCGGTGTCAGGCCGGGCCTCGCGCGCAGTGATAGCGACAATAGCGCCGTCATCGGTGACACCGGAAAATCGCGGTGCGGACAGGCGTTGTTCGCGGGCGATTTCCTCGACCTCTGACATGGCGATATCGGTGGGTTCATTCTGCCCGCGCGAAAACAGAAACAGGGTCGATAACAGGGCCAGCGCCGACAGGGGCAACAGGATTTTGGCCCAGCCGACCAGTTGCGAATGAAGATTGTCCGCGCCCGACATCGTTCAGACCACCCCTGCGCGCAGGCAGTCATGTAAATGCAAAATACCCTGCACCTGCCCCGGCAGAGCGGGATCAACGGCAAACAATGTCGTGATCTTGCCCGCCATTACGCTGACCGCCTGTTCCGCCAGCGCATCCGGCG
Organism: Loktanella agnita; assembly: GCF_046640325.1. Lineage (NCBI taxonomy): Bacteria > Pseudomonadati > Pseudomonadota > Alphaproteobacteria > Rhodobacterales > Roseobacteraceae > Loktanella > Loktanella agnita. Next base: position 170,722 of record NZ_JBJMBF010000005.1, read on the forward strand.
CAATCGTTCTGGGGTGCGGGGTCATCACCTCTTGCGCACACATACCCAGCAACCCATCCATATGACGACGCAAATCACCGTCAGTCACAATCCCCGCCAAGGCGCCTTCACTATCGAGCACGCCCGCCACGCCAAATCCCTTTTGACTGATCGTCAGGATCACATCGCTCATGGGCGAATCGCCCCGGACCAGCGGGACCGCATCACCGACATGCATCAGGTCCGCCACCCGTGACAGGCGCGCACCCAGCTTGCCGCCCGGATGAAAGTCGCGGAAATTTTCGGGGGTGAAGTCACGATGCTCCATCAGGGCGATCGCCAACGCATCGCCCAAGGCCAGCGTCATTGTCGTCGAACTTGTCGGCACAACCCCGGTCCCGCAAGCCTCGCCTAATTGGGGCAGGATGATGCGCACATCCGCCTGTTGCAGCAGCGTGCTCTTTTCGCGGCTGGCCACGCCGATCATCGGGATTTGAAACCGGCGGGTATAGGCCACCAGATCGGCCAGTTCCGGCGTCTCGCCCGAATTGGACAGAACCAGCACCACGTCGCCGCGCGTCATCATGCCCAGATCGCCATGGCTTGCCTCGGCCGGATGCACGAAATGGGCAGGGGTGCCGGTGCTGGCAAAGGTCGCGGCAATCTTGCGGGCGATATGGCCTGATTTGCCCATCCCGGAGACGATCACCCGACCTTTGGCGTTCAAAAGCAAAGTCACCGCATCGGCGAACCCATCGCCCAGCCCGGCGGCGAGCGCCTGCAATGCGTCAGCTTCCTGCGTGATCACGCGGCGGCCGGCTGCCAAGAATTTTGCGGTGTCCGGCATTAGTGCGAAAAGATGTCGATGTCAGGCCAACCAGCCACATCCAGCTGAGCCCTTGTTGGCAGAAAATCGAAACAGGCCTGCGCAAGCTCTGTCCGGCCTTCGCGGTCCAACAACACATCGAACGCTGCGCGTAGCTGATGCAGATATAACACGTCAGAGGCCGCGTAATCCAATTGCGCCGCGCTCAGATCGGGCGCGCCCCAGTCGCTTTGTTGCTGTTGTTTCGAGATATCAACGCCCACCATGTCTTGCAGCAAGGTCTTCAGTCCGTGCCGGTCGGTAAAGGTGCGAACCAGTTTGGAGGCGATTTTAGTGCAATAAACGGGCGCAGTGACCGCGCCGAACGTGTGATAAAGGGCCGCAATATCGAAGCGACCGAAATGAAATAGCTTTAACACCTCAGGATTTTCCAGCATCGCGCAAAGGTTCGGCGCTGCCGTTTGCCCCATATTTACCTGCACCAGATGGCAATCGCCGTCGCCGCCGGACATCTGGATCAGGCACAGCCTGTCGCGATGTGGGTTAAGGCCCATGGTTTCGCAGTCAATCGCGACAACGGGACCCAGATCAAGCCCGTCCGGCAGATCGTTCTGGTAAAGATGATTTGCCATGTGCTGACCTTTTTCGCGTTTGAACACCGTTGAGATACGGATTGCGGAGGCATTGCTCAAGCCCGATTGGGTAATTGCACGATATTGGGTTCAGACGGCAGCCACCCTTGCCCGTTTTCGCTAAGCCATGCGGTAAACTCATCTGCGGGCATCGGGCGTGCGAATCTATAACCCTGCCCCAGCAGGCAGCCCCGCATATTCAGGTGCGCAGCAATCGCTTCATCCTCGACCCCTTCGGCGATCACATGCAGATCAAGCTCTGTCGCCAAAGCAAGGAGTGCGCGCAGAATACTGTCGGCACGGGGATCAGGCAGCGGCGCAACAAGCGACCGATCCAGTTTGATCCCGGCCACCGGCAGTTGGGTCAGCCGGGACAATGAAGCATAGCCGGTGCCGAAATCGTCCAGTTCCAGCGCGATACCGCATTCGGCAAGACTGTCGATATTCAGAAATGCCATATCGTCTGATCCGTTGATCAGTGTGGTCTCAAGCACCTCAATCACCACCTGATCTGAAGTAAGGCCGGTCCTCTGCATGTGCAGCAGAACACGTTCGATCAGGTACGGATCAGAAAGCGTATCCGGTGCGGCGTTCAGCGAAATCCGGGGGTACCAAAGCTTTTCGGCCTGCCAACCTTGGGCATGTTGCATCGCTTGACGCCAGATTGCGTGATCAAGTTCGACAGTCAGCCCCGCACGTTCTGCGGCTGGCAGAAAGGCCACCGGGTTCAGTAACCCCATTGTGGGATGCTGCCAGCGGGCCAGCACCTCAACCCCGTGCACGGTGCCATCCGTAAGGCGAATCTGCGGCTGAAACCAGGGTTCAATCTCACCATTTTGAATGGCCGCTGACAGATCACCCTGAATGCGTTGCATATGTTCGATGTCAGACCGCAGATCGGGGGTATAAGGATGCGCTGCGTGCCCGCCTGCCTTTTTTGCGGATTGCAGCGCCAGCCCTGCATTGGCAAGCATGGTCAGCGGATCGCGATCTTCTGCCGTGATCTCCAGATAGCCAATGCTCGATGTGATCGGGATACGCCGGCCCATCACCTCAAAAGGTTCGGAAAAAGAGGCAAGGATACGTTTTGCCACGTCAGCCGGGGGCTCTTCGGTCATTAACAGAAAGTCGTCGCAGCCAACCCGCCCGACAATGTTTTCATCGTCGATGCAATTTCGTAAAAGGGTGGCGACTTGGGTCAACAGCTCATCCCCGATTGCATATCCGGCCGTGTCGTTGACACCGTTGAAATCATCCAGCCCGACAAGCAACACACCGTGCCCGACCTGACATTTTCGCATCATCGCTTTCTTCATATAATGCGTCAGAGAATTGCGGTTGGGCAGCCCTGTCAGCGGATCGTGGCTGGCCAACTGTTCCAACTGCTTATTTGCCTGCTGAAGCTGTGCCCGAGATCGCTGAAGGCTTGTTGCTTGCTTGCGCAGCTTGTCGATCATGGCCCGCGCCCCGATCTGGCGGGGCAGCAACACGCCAAGTGTTTCAAGCAATATGACCGCACCGATAAGTGTCAGCAATGTACGTTGCATGCGGCGCAAGCGTTCGGTTTCACTGTTCGCATTGGCGGCAGTCCGTGCCGCGCTGTCCGCCAGCGCAGTGCGGAGCCCCTGATTCTCAAAAATATCGTGCAGGTTGGTCGCAATATTTCGCCGCTCAACTGGCGTGGCTATCGCCAATCCCCGCGCCTGTTGGACATACTCCGCTGACATGCGCGAGATCTGCGCGCGCATATTTGTCACCTGCTGCGCCTCAGCAAATTGCAGGATCAAATCGTCCAGCCTGTCCGAATCGATCTGCGCACCAGCGGCCAGTTGTTCGGCCAAAGCCAGAATTTCATGTCCCGTGACGATCTGCGCTGTGATGTTCTGTATCGCGTCGGTTGCGCGGGCATTGACCGTCGCGATTTTCCCGCCGGTGTCACTGACAGTGATCAGCAACATAAGAACAGCACCCAGCGCCAGCCCGAAATGCGGCCATAGTCGCGATGACTGGCCGGCATTTCCACGCGACAACAAGTGTCGCGAGATTGTCTGTAAGGCCCGCATCTTTATAGCTAATCCCGTGTGTTTCACCCGCTCACTGTCTAGGAATTAGATTAACGCAATATTGAATGCGCCCGCATCGGGCGAAGATAGTTCGGGGCGGTGCATTCTTAACAGATGGCAAATGTGGGGGCCGGTGCGGTCCGACGCTTTTCCGACGCCAATCCGATGCGGTGGCGACGGGACATATCAGGGCAGATCGAAGCGTTTGCAGACCCTATCAACCAGCGTTCCGTCCGGCAGCGGAACACCCTTGAACCGGACATAATCGACAAAGCCAAGCCCGCTGTAATAGCGCAGCCCAGGCACGTTGTCGGCGCGGATCGTCGCATCAATCGTCGCGACCTCCGCCGCTTGCGCCTTTTGGTGCGTCGCTGCGAACAAGCGCTGACCAACCCCTTTGCCCGCCGCCTGATCCGCGACAAAACTTGCGATAACGCCCCAGTTCTTTGGCAATCTGCCCTCATCCTCTCCGGGCCATGCGAGAGATTGAAACCCAATGACGCGGCCTGCGTCTTCCGCCACAATACAGCTGATGAAGTTGGATTGAGCCAAGTAGTGTTTACGCATCCGCTCAGGGTCAAAGGGGCGCTGATGGGCGGTGGTGCCGCCTTTGGCAATAATCGCATTCAACAGCGCGCACATGTCAGCAGTATCGCGGTTTTCGGCATCGCGAATAATCATAGCGTCCCCATAAGATCATGATATTTTTTGGTAAAATCATTACGTACCATCACCGGCGGGCGCAGCCGGATAGATAATTCTCGTGTCAATTCCGGGTCTTGTTTGCCAAAGAACTTGTCGGCCTCTTCCACAGTGAAACCTGCGATCTGCACCGCCTCCAGCCAGGCCGACAAACGGTCGGCGCGCTTGATCTGGCGTTTGATCGTCACAGGGATTTGCGCGGGTAAGCCAAAGCGCAGGTGGATCGCAGCGGTCAGCCGGTCATCCAGCGCGCCGTAGCCCGGACCGACGGCGGCCTTGACCGGGCTGATCATGTCCCCGATCACATATTCCGGGGCGTCATGCAGCAGCGCGGCCAATTGCCATTTCACCGGTGCCTTGGGCTGCTGGCGCGCGAAAATCTCGGTTACCAGCAAGGAATGCTCGGCGACGGAATAGGCAAAATCACCCTTTGTCTGCCCGTTCCAGCGGGCGACGAAGGCGAGGCCGTGGGCGATATCCTCAATCTCAATATCCACAGGGGTCGGATCAAGCAGGTCCAGCCTGCGCCCGGACAGCATCCGCTGCCATGCTCTTGGTTGCTTCATCCCTGCCCCATATTCACGGTTTGTTTGCCCCTCAATAATACGCAGCTTTGGATTGTGGCAACCCGGTCACGATGCTATGGAAGCCCTAACTTTTTTCAGGAGAATGCAAATGTCGCAAGACTACGTCGTTAAGGACATCGGTCTGGCCGAATTCGGCCGTAAAGAGCTCGACATCGCCGAGACAGAGATGCCCGGCCTGATGGCCCTGCGCGCGGAATATGGCGACAGCAAGCCGCTGGCAGGCGCGCGCATTGTCGGCTCGCTACATATGACGATCCAGACCGCCGTGCTGATCGAAACGCTGGTGGCGCTGGGTGCTGATGTGCGCTGGGCATCCTGTAACATCTTTTCGACGCAGGACCACGCGGCGGCGGCGATTGCTGCTGGCGGCACCCCGGTCTTTGCGATCAAAGGGCAAACCCTTGAGGAACATTGGGATTATCTCGATAAATCCTTCCAGTTCCCCGATGGCGCAAACATGATCCTTGACGATGGTGGTGATGCGACGCTGTACGTTCTGCTAGGCGCACGCGCCGAGGCGGGCGAAGACATCATCGCCGTGCCCCAATCCGAAGAGGAAGAGGCGATCAAAGCGCAGATCAAAAAGCGTATGGCCCAATCCCCCGGCTGGTTCACCAAAACCCGCGATGCCATCAAAGGCGTGTCCGAAGAAACAACTACCGGCGTGCACCGTCTTTATGATCTGCATAAAAAGGGCCAGCTGCCGTTCCCTGCGATCAACGTCAATGACAGCGTGACCAAATCGAAATTCGACAACAAATACGGCTGTAAGGAATCGCTCGTCGACGGCATCCGCCGCGCGACTGACACGATGCTTGCAGGCAAGGTTGCGGTTGTCTGCGGTTACGGTGACGTTGGCAAAGGCTCTGCCGCATCGTTGCAAGGGGCCGGCGCGCGCGTCAAAGTGACTGAAGTCGATCCGATCTGCGCATTGCAGGCCGCTATGGACGGGTTTGAGGTTGTTCTGCTGGAAGACGTCGTCGGCTCTGCCGATGTTTTCGTCACCACAACCGGCAATAAAGACGTGATCCGGATCGAGCATATGCGCGAGATGAAGGATATGGCGATCGTCGGCAATATCGGTCACTTCGACAATGAAATCCAAGTCGCCAGTCTGAAGAACCACAAGTGGACCAATATCAAGGAACAGGTGGATATGATCGAAATGCCTTCGGGCAACCGGATCATTCTCTTGTCCGAAGGCCGCTTGCTGAACCTTGGCAATGCCACCGGCCACCCATCGTTTGTGATGTCCGCCTCATTCACCAATCAGGTGCTGGCGCAAATCGAAATCTGGACCAAAGGTGAAGAATACCAGCCCGGCGTCTTTATCCTACCCAAGCATCTGGATGAAAAGGTCGCGCGCCTGCACCTGAAGCGGATCGGGGTGAAGCTGACCGAGCTGAAAAAGGAACAGGCGGATTACATCGGTGTCACTGTCGAAGGGCCGTTCAAGCCAGAACATTACCGCTATTGATCGCTGATGCGGCACAGCAAACGTCAGGAAATGGCGCAGCGTGCCGCTAAGGATCGGGCAAAGAAACCATCACGTACCCGCCGGGTTTTCCACCTTGCGGGTACGTTGCTTTTTGCCGCTGCGTTGGGGTACGGCGGCTATCAGGCGCTGACCCATCCGGACACACCGCTGCCACCGGAATGGAACCCGACCCAGCCCTTGCTGGTCACGCATCCGGTGACCCCGCTAACCGCATGGAAGCTCGACCGTGCTGCGGCGGATATGCAAAGCTGCGTTGCTGCGCTGGGCGATACGGCTCGCTTGCAACAGCGCAGTGATCTTGAAGAAAGCGCCCAATGTCATATGCGCGACCGGGTGGCGCTGTCGCGCGTTGGGCAGGCGCGCATCCGTGATATTGAAACCCGCTGCGCCATTGCCCTGCGCCTTGCCATGTGGGAACATCATAGCCTGCAACCCGCCGCCCGCGATCTTTTGGGCAGTAGCGTGACCGGGATCACACATATCGGCAGCTATAGTTGCCGCAAGTTGCGTAATAGTCGCGGGGAATCTACCCGGATGAGCAGCCATGCGACCGCAGATGCCATCGATATTACCGGGTTCCAACTGGCGGACGGGCGGCGGCTGCGCCTGCTGTCCGATTGGGATGGCGCGCCTGATCAGGCGGCGTTTTTGCGGCGCGTGCGCGATGATGCCTGCACGTGGTTTAACCTGACGCTTTCGCCTGACTATAACCGGCTACATGCGGATCATTTTCACCTACAATCGACCGGATGGGGTTTTTGCCGGTGATCGCGCGGAGCAGAATATCGCCGGTGGGGGAAAATATCTTTAACAAATACGTGGCTTGCGGCTAATCTCCGCCCAGCGTCGCGCCGTATCGGGGCGCTGGATGATAACAAAGTCGGGGAAATTCTCATGGGTAAACGAGACGATTTGATTGCAAAGTACGCAGAAGACCTGAAGAATAAATGTGGTATCACGCCGGATATGGACCTGCTGAGCAAGGTTACAATCGGTTGCGGGCCTGCAATCTACAACGCTGATGCGGCCACTGTCGCTGCGACCCAGCCTGATGAGATTGCAACCGTCAAAAACAATTTTCTCATCAAGAAGCTGGGCCTGAAAGACAGCCCCGATCTGGACACCGCGATCACATCGGTGCTTGAAAAATACGGCATGTCCGAGCGGAACAAATACCGCGCAGTGGTTTACTATATGCTGACCAAGCACTTTGGCAAAGAAGCCGTCTACGGCTGATTGATCGCCGGCTTTATGAAAGGCGAGGACGCGAAATGCTTCCGGGTCCTCGCAAGTGTTAAAGCAACGTTAGAACCAACCCTATCAGCCCACAGCCAAAGGTCGCATAGCCGCTATCAATCAACGTCAGCATGAAGGGTCGCATGCCGTAAGCATTGTTAATCATGATCCAAGGGCTGATGAAAAATAGCCCGATCCCCAGTCCCGAAAGCAGCCCTTTGCCCGGCGTGTCGATGCCTGACAAGACAAATGTATGCCGCATCATCCCCGCGACGAGCAGCATCGCAATCGTGGCGAGCAGATAGGGCAAGGATGATCCGTTTCCGATCGGCTTGCCGTCTTCACGCGTTTCAATCCCCACCGCGCGCATCCAGGGTTTTGACAAGCTCATGTACCAAAAGGCGCCAAAGCCAAACCCGCAGGCGGCGGCGATGATGACAGATAGAAACCCCATGTGCATCCCCCCGCTGAATTAAGCTTAGATAAATCATGCGCAATCGGGTGAGTGAAATCTAGGGTTTTGTGTTGCCCATCTCGCAGATGATTTGCCATTCCGCGTCTGTGACCGGCTGCACCGACAGGCGTGAATTATTGACCAGCGACATCTCTGCCAGCCGCGGGTCGGCTTTGATTTCTTTCATCGTGACGGGCCGGGTGAACGGGCGCACAGCCTTGATATCCACGCATTCCCAGCGTTCATCATCTGTGGTGCTGTCCTGATGTGCCTCGGCGCAGACTTCGACGATGCCGACAATCTCTAGCCCTGTGCGGGAGTGATAGAAAAACCCCCGGTCGCCCAGTTTCATTGCACGCATGTTGTTGCGCGCTTGGTAGTTGCGGACGCCATCCCATTGTTCGCCTGCTTCACCCTTTGCGACCTGCTTGTCCCAGCCCCAGACATCAGGTTCGGATTTGAAGAGCCAGTAAGCCATCAGCCAATCACCTTTTTCCAGGTGATCAGCGTCACCTCGCTGAACAGACCGGCCAGCGCATAAGGGTCGTTATCGGCCCAGTTCTGCGCTGCCGCCATGTCGGGCACTTCCAGGACCACCAGCGACCCGCACATGTCGCCCGCATCATCCAGCAGCGGACCTGCCATTTCCACCACACCCGTCGTTTCGATATAGCCTAGGTGAGCCGCGCGATTGTCCAGCCGGATTTGCAGCGCACCGGCTTTGTCTTTGGTCATCAGGGCAAAACGCATGTTATTCTTCCTTTAGTGGACGTGACAGCAGCGCGCTCAGCGCGGTCGGCACGTCGGTTGTTCCATCTGCCAGCGCGGCCACCACCGCACAGATCGGCATATCGATATCCAGCTCCTGCGCCAGTTTGCGCACCGCGCGGGCCGTGGCAGAGCCTTCGACGGTGGTTGTGATGTCAAAGGCTTCGCCCGCGCCAAGCGCCAACCCATAGCGATAATTGCGCGACTGATCTGACGTGCAGGTCAGCACCAGATCACCAAAGCCCGACAAGCCAGACAGTGTATCGGGCTGCGCGCCAAGCGCGATGGCGAGCCGCTGCATTTCAGGAAATCCACGCGTGATCAGCGCGGCGCGCGCGCTTTCTCCCAATCCGGCACCAATGGCGACGCCTGACGCAATGGCCATCACGTTTTTGAGCGCGCCGCCCAGCTCTGCGCCGACCGTATCAGCCGTGCGGTAAATCCGCAGGGCGGTTGTGGATAGCGCTGTTTGCAGCTGCGCGCCTTGCTCATCATCAGCGCAGGCGAGCGTCAGCGCGGTGGGCAGGCCGCGCGCAATATCTGCGGCAAAGCTGGGCCCGGTCAGGATCGCTGCATTCGCATTCGGCACCAAATCACGGATCGTACTGGCAGGTCCGGTCATCCGCGTCAGGTCGATCCCCTTGCAGCAAGCAATCAGGTGCTTGCCCACCAACCGGTCCGCATGTTCGGTCAAAAACCCACGCAATGTCTGCGCCGGAATAGCGAGCAGGATAATATCGCAGGCAAACAGCGGTTCCAAATCCGCGGAAAACGCCATGCGCGCGGGCAGGGTAACGCCGGGCAGTTTGGAGTTGGTTCGCGTGGACTGCATGGTCGCGACAGCCTCCGGGTTGCGCGCCCAAAGCAGAATATCGTTTTCGTCCAGGGCAAGCGCCACGCCAAGCGCGGTGCCAAATGCGCCGCCGCCTGCCACACCGATCTTCATGCTTTGGCTCCTTTTTTGCCTGATCCCAGCATTGGGGCCGCCATTTGGTCAAGCGGCCAGCGGGGGCGGGCGGAAAGCGTCATGTCATCGGTTTCCCCATGTTGCATTCGTTCAATCCCCGCATAGGCAATCATCGCCGCATTATCCGTACACAGCCGCAACGGGGGGGCAATGCATTGCACGCCCCGTTCGGCGCAGAGGGCCTGCAGCCCCTGCCGAATCGCGCTATTGGCCGCCACACCGCCCGCCACGGCAAAGGCCGGGCAGGACGGTTGCAGAGCCAGATAGATCGCAAGCGCACGCCGGGTTTTTTCGATCAGGATGTCTGAAACGGCAGCTTGGAAACCGGCACTCAGATCGGCCTGATCCTGTGCAGTCAGCCCGCCTTTTTCCGCGATAACACGGTCCCGCGCGCGCAGCATTGCAGTTTTCAAACCTGAAAACGACATGTCGCAACCGGGCTGATGCAGCAGCGGTCGGGGCAGATCGAACCGCGCGGCATCACCCGTTTGCGCGGCTTTCTCAACCGACGGGCCACCGGGTTGCGGCAGCCCAAGGATGCGGGCGGTTTTGTCAAATGCTTCACCCGGCGCGTCATCAATCGTGCCACCGATCCGCTGATAACTGTCGTGCCCCTGCACGATCAGGAACTGGCAATGACCGCCGGACACCAACAGCATCAGATAGGGGTAATCCAGTTGATCGGTCAGACGCGGGGTCAGCGCATGACCGGCCAAATGGTTCACCCCAACCAATGGCAGGCCCGTTGCTGCCGCCAGCCCCTTTGCGCACATCACGCCAGATAGAACACCGCCAATCAAACCGGGGCCGGAGGTCACGGCGATCCCGTCTAACTGTTCCAAGCGTAGGCCAGCATCGTCCAGCGCCTGTTCCACACAATAATCCAGCTTTTCCGCATGGGCGCGTGCGGCGATTTCTGGAACCACACCGCCAAAATCCGCATGCAGCGCCGTTTGCGTGTGCACAACTGATGACAGGATGTCGGTCCCGCGCACCACGGCAGCTGCAGTATCGTCGCAGCTGCTTTCAATCCCAAGGAGCGTAAGAGGCGTCGTCATGGTTCATCCGGTTGCGTGTTTGTCCTTCGCAGGTAACACTGCACCCAGCTTCTAACAATGGTGCGCCGATGACGCCGACCTTGATCGTGACACGACCAGCCCCGCAGGGCGCGGCCTATGCCGATGCAGTTCAGGCGCGGTGGGCCGGTTCTCTTGAGGTGATACAGTCACCGCTTTTACATATCGTGCCTGTTCCGCTGTCGCCAATGGTTGCACAGGCCGAGGCGCTGATCCTGACATCCGTCAATGGCGTTGCGGTTGCGGCGGAGGCTGGCTTGCCTGCGGGCATGGCCGCCTGGTGTGTTGGTGAAAAGACCGGGCAGGCGGCGCAAGACGCAGGGTTTTCGCCAATCGTCGGCCCCGCAGATGCCGAAGGGTTGATCGGGATGATCAGTGCCGCGGGCCCTGCGATGACGCTCGTCCATATTCGGGGCGAGCATAGTCGGGGTAATATTGCGGAGCGATTAACGGATGCCGGGCTGCGCTGCACAGAAGTAATCGGGTACAAGCAGCACGCAAAGAAATTGAACGCGGCGGCGCTGGACGCTCTGACATCGGGTGCGCCTGTTGTTTTTCCGTTATTTTCACCGCGAACAGCGGAAATCCTTGTTGAAAACGGCCCGTTCACCACTCCAATTGATGTCGTGGCGATCAGCTCCGCTGTTGAAGTGATAGCGGTGGATTTGCAGCCACGTTTTATGGTCGTGGCGGATCGGCCAGACGTGGGTGGGGTGGTTGATGCAACGATTGCATGTCTGAACGCGTTATGCAGCCGTGTGCAATAAGCGCGCGATTGCTTGAGGGTCGCGCAGAGCCGGGATAGTGTGGCAAGATCACCTGCGTCAAGGCGGGTGGGGGCGCAGAAGGGGTGAAAACGTGGCAAAACAGCCAGCGAAAGGCCGAAAGGCTGCGACAAAGCCAGTGAAGGCGGGCAATACGCGCGTAAGCGCTGCCGAATCAACTTCACACGGCATTGATGCGATACCACCCGAAGTCCATGTTGCGGGCGCTTCCGCCAAATCTGCGCCAGCGCTATCGAAATCCGCTGCGAAATCGCCTGTTCCGACAGTATCTTCGCCCGAAAAAGCAGCGGACGCCAAACCAACCGCACCTGTAAAACAAACGCCACCCCCGCCTTCCGCGGGAGATGAGCCGATAGAAGAGGCCGCCAAAGCAACGGCAGCCGCCGCCACGCCGCGACAAGGCAGCCGGTTCCTGCCGCTCGTTTTTGGTGGTCTGGTCGCAGGCGGCATCGGATTTTTGCTTGGGACACAAACAGGATTTGGGACTAACCCCGCCTTGAACGACCGTATTGAAAATCAGGATTCCGCGATTGCCGCGCTGGAGCGTCAGATCGCCGATGCATCCGTCACGGATCTGTCGGAAATTGAGGCCACGCAATCTAACCTCGCCATGCAGGTGGAAACTCTGCAGGCGGAGCTTGGCGATACCATTGCCGATTTGACCGAACGCATGGCAGCGCTTGAACGGCTGCCGCGTGGCGAAGGCGGCAACGCGATACCAGCAATTGCAGGCTACGAGGCAGAACTCGATGCCCTGCGCGCGCAAATCCAAGATATGACCGACATCGCCACGACCGAACTTGAAACCGCCCGCGCCGAAGCCGCCGCAATCGAAGAAAACGCAGCCTCTGCGGCCCGTGCGGCGGCAGGCCGTGCCGCTGTCGCCCGCATTCAGACGGCACTGGAAAGCGGGGCACCGCTGGGCGCGGCATTGGGTGATCTGGAAGATGCGCTTGGTGAAAGCGCGCCGGATGCGCTTCTTGCTGTGCAGGACGGGGTGCCGACGCTTGCCGACCTGCAGGAACAATTCCCCGAATATGCGCGCGCAGCGTTGACAACGGCGCGCAGCGAAGGTGTTTCGGGCGAAGAAACCAGCGGTTTTGGCGCGTTTTTACGCAATCAGTTCGATGTGCGTTCGGTCGCGCCGCGCGAAGGCAATGGCACCGATGCGATCTTGTCCAGGGCCGAGGCATCCTTGCGCACGGGGCGTCTGTCCGACACGCTGGCTGAACTGGCAGGGCTGCCCGAAGTCGCCCGCGCGGAAATGTCAGAATGGCTGGCGCTGGCTGAAATGCGGGCTGATGCCATTGCTGCGGCGGATATTCTCTCTACCTCATTGATTGACAATTAAAGGCGTAATCCATGCTCTGGTCCCTGATTAAAATCGTGGTTTTCGTGCTTGCTGTCACGGCGCTCACCTATGGCGGCACGCTCTTGATGGAGGTCGACGGGGGTGCCACGATCAGCGCGATGGGCGTCGAATTCACGCTCAGCCCGCTGGAAATGGCTTTTGCATTGGTCGCCTTGGTTGTAGCGGTGTGGTTGGGGTTGAAACTGCTCGCGCTATTTGTGGCCACGTTCAAGTTCTTGAACGGTGACGAAACCGCGATCTCACGCTATTTCGACCGCAACCGCGAACGCAAAGGGTACGAAGCGCTGTCCGAAGGGATGATGGCGCTCGCCTCTGGCGAAGGGCATCTGGCCATGACCAAAGCCGCCCGTGCGGACAAATATCTGCAACAGCCGCAGCTTACCAACCTGCTGACAGCGCAAGCAGCTGAAATGACTGGCGACCGGCGCAAAGCGGAAGAGACCTATAAGAAACTGCTGACAGACGAAAAAACACGTTTCGTCGGTGTGCGCGGAATCATGAAGCAAAAACTGTCAGAGGGCGACACGGATACCGCGCTTTTGCTTGCACAAAAGGCGTTTGCTTTGAAACCCAAGCACGAAGAAACCCAAGATGTCCTGCTGCGATTACAGGCTGAAAAGGCCGATTGGGTCGGTGCGCGTCAGACGCTTGGGGCCAAGCTGAAATCAGGCAACCTGCCGCGCGATGTGCATAAACGCCGTGATGCTGTGCTCGCCCTGTCGGAAGCGCGGGACGTGATGGATGAGGGTAAAACAATCGAAGCCCGCGAGGCCGCGATTGAAGCGAACCGCCTGTCGCCCGATCTGATCCCTGCTGCGGTCATGGCGGCGAAAAGCTATATCGCTGCTGACAACAGCCGCTACGCTACGCGCGTTCTGACCAAGGCCTGGCTTGCGCAGCCGCACCCGGATATCGCCGCAGCCTTTGCAGAGATCATCCCGAATGAAGAGCCGCAGGCGCGGATCAAACGGTACAAGGCGCTCACCAAAACCACGGCAGCGCATCCCGAAACACGGATGCTGCTGGCCGAGCTTTACATCGCAGCTGAGGATTTCCCCGAAGCCAAACGGGCGCTGGGCGATCTGGTAGAAACCGATCCCACAGCGCGAAACCTGACGCTTATGGCGGCCATCGAACGCGGTGAAGGGGCTGATGATTCCGTGGTCCGGGGCTGGCTGACACGCGCGCTGACCGCACCGCGCGGTCCACAATGGATCTGCGAAAATTGTCAGCATATCCACGGCAATTGGGCCGCAACCTGTAGCAATTGCGGCGCCTTTGATACATTGGCGTGGAAAACACCGCCCATTGGGGATGTGGCCATGCCGGCGGGCACCGAAATGCTGCCATTAATCGTCGGGCAATCACGCGAAAACGCGGTCGCCTTACATGAGCCGCACGAAGAAACTGGGGTGTTGGATGCAGAAGCGATTGAGACAGAAGCAAAAACGCCTTAAGCTGGATTTGAAATGCGACCGGTCCTGCATACGCCGGGAGCTTTGAGTTAGCTTGGCCCCCAACTTCTGTGCCACTTTCTATCTCAGGTGCCCGACGATTTTCCTGTCAACTTGCACATTTACTACCGTAGCCGTGTTTTGGATTGAAAGCTGGCCAAAGGTGAAAAATCAGTTCAGGCTGGGTTTCTAAGGGCCGTGACCTGACTAGCCGGAACAACTGCGCCGCCTTGGAGTATAAGCATCGTTTCGCCGTTTTCTGTGCGCACCTCCGTCACGACGCTGTAAATGTCGAGGGGGTCTTCCGCGATGATCTCGCCCGCAGTGCTACTGACAACTTCGAAGGAGTAAAGCCCCTCTGGAAAAGGCGTTCCGTCAGACGCGACCCCCGCCCATTCAACCGAGTCGGTTGTCGATATCGGAATGTTCAAGCGCTGGACATCAACCCCGTTTTTGTCGCGTACAATCAGTTCTGCTTGATCAGCACCGACCGCAGGTTTAGGCGAGAGGATGATAGGTTCGCCGTCAAAATAGGCCGGGGCTTCTGCGCGCGCTTCTTTCCCAACCCAATTGGCCAATCCTGCAAGCCCATTGCTGGTCATTTGCGCTGAAAGCGACTTCAGTAAGTCATTGGTCAGTACGGACTGCTCTACTTGAGAAAAGGTCGCGAGTTGCACGGCATAATCGGACGAATCGACCGGGTTTAGCGGATCCTGATTTTGCATTTGAACTGTTAGCATCCGCAAAAACGTCTCAAAATCAGAGCTGATCTCTTGAGGTGTAGAGGTCTGTGAGACAGACGTGCGCGGCTCCGTGCCGGAGGATTGCGTAATTTCCATGGTTCTTCCTCTATAGTCGAAGATCAAGCCCGCTGGTTGGGTACTTAGTGTCAAGTGGCGGTGTATCCTGCGTTACTTGTTCAGTTGCGGGAACGCTCTGCCTTTCGCCGTCGGTGGCGGACTGATCATCGCTGGCAGATGTGTCGTGGCCAAATGAAAAGGAGATCGTGTCATAGCCAAGCGCCTCGAACTCCTGCGAAAGTGCATCAATGTGACGACGTAAGAGATCGGTCGTTTCAGGACGCTCTGCCAGAATGTTCAAAGTGATCGTTGTATCTACCGCTGTCATACTGAGCCTCACGCGTCCCAATTCCTTGGGTTGGAGGGCAATCTCGGTAGGCCGACCTGGCTGGTTGCCAATCACGACAGCGATCTGATTCGCGACGTGGCGTGCGGTTTCGGCGCCGGCGGTTGCTGCTGCGACGGTGGCGGTTTGATGGGCCACGGGCCCGGCACGCTCTCCGGCAGTTAAGCTGGGCAAGAGTTCAACCTCATCTGGGACAGCGCTGCGCGGTTCAACTGATTGGGGTACTATACGCATTGCCTGCAACGGTACCAGTGATTGAGAAGCTGTCGATGGTGTCTTTGCGGGCTGCAAGGTGGACGGTTCGACGTCGAGCGGCGCGGGGTCGCGGGGGCTTATTTCTTTCTGTTTTGTTGTGTCGTCCAATAACGCAGTAGGTGAGATCGTCTTTGGTGCTTCGGCCATAACGGGTTGTGCGATCTGCGTCTGATCCGGTTTGACAGTGGTAGGCAATGCGGGCGTTGCCGATTGCTCCGTTGCTCTGCCTTTCAAATCTTGGGTTGGGGGTGTGACAGCCCCATGCTGCGGCGGCGCGGCTGGAAAACGCCCCTCAACCATAATTTGCGCCATGCTGTTCTGGGCGCGCTTTTCTTTAGTCTCTGGCTTTGGTTGTGGAGTATCAAATACAGCCGCCGGGACGCGCGGTGTTGTCGGTACATCTGTTTCTAATGTTGCTTCAGCCTTGGCCGTATCAACCGTTGTAACCGCGTTAACACGTGGCTCCGGTGGTGGCGCGATGACCAATGTAGGGGTCAGCTCTTCCTCGTCGGTTGCCGAATCAGATGCGGGAAGTTCCGTATCTTGCGGTGTGTCTTCACCTTCTGGCACCAAGAGATGCGCCGTGTCTTCAGTTGCTTTTGAATTTTCGGAAGCGGCTACAAGAAGTGTGAAAACATCTGTGAATGCCACGTTTCTGATCGGCAAAACGGAAGGGGTCACCGTCGCAATAGCGTTGGTGGAGGTGCTGGCCGCGTCTGTGATGGGTAAAGGTATCATCGGTTCTCCGACTAGATGTCTGAATCTCTTTCTGCCCGAGAAAACTTACCGATTCTTTACGGCTATCAATCAAAAGGGAAAAAAGTTCAGTACGGAGAATCCGATGAATACAATCCCGGTCCTGCCTGCACCGCGCGATGCGCCTATGATTCCAGATTATGTTAATGCCGATATAAAATTGCGTGATGCCGCCGCGAAACTGGAGGCGACGTTTCTGGCAGAGATGCTGAAATCGGCTGGGGTCGGTGCCCCGCGCGAAAGCTTCGGCGGTGGGCCGGGAGAGGAGCATTTTGCATCTTTCTTGCGAGAGGCACAGGCGCGCGAGATGGTTGACGCTGGCGGAATCGGTCTTGCCGAGGCGTTATTCGAGGCAATGAAGGTGCGGTTGGATGGCTAAGGCACCTATAACATATCTGATTACACTGTTGGATGAAGAACGCACCGCCATCAAAACGGCGTCCTTTGATGCGCTGCAACCGTTGGCCGCTGCAAAACAAAAGTTGTTTGATCAAATGCGTCTTGCGGATATGGCCAAGGATGATCTCGATCTAATCCGGGAGCGTCAGTCCGAAAATCAAGCGTTACTGGCCGCTGCAATATCCGGTGTCAATGCTGCGAGAAACCGGATTACGGAATTGCAGAACGTGCGCGAAGGGCTCAGTGTCTATAATCGGTCCGGGCAGATGAACAAGGTTCCTACGCGCCTTCCTGAGCTTGAGAAGAAAGCCTGAATTTCCATCAAATTATAGGTATCTCTTCGGGTCGAATTAAGAACTTGTTCAGCCAAAATTGGTCTACCTCCTTTCATCGCCATAAAGGCTAGTCCGGTAAAAACCGCTGGATGATCTCCGTCAGAATGACGTTCCAGCCCGCGGGAAAAATCGCGGATCCCTGAACCAACCCGGCGCAAAGCGCCCCCTTGAAAGGACCATGAAACATGTCCAGCATTCTGACAAACAACAGCGCTATGGTCGCGCTGCAAACCCTAAAATCCATCAACAACGACTTGGGCAAGACCCAAAGCATGATCTCGACCGGTAAAGAAGTCGGGAACGCGAAAGACAACTCTGCCATCTGGGCCATTTCGAAAGTGATGGAATCTGATGTCGCCGGCTTCAAAGCGATCACTGACAGTCTTGCACTGGGTGAATCGACTGTTGCGGTGGCCTCTGCCGGTGCCGAGCAAATCGTCGAAACCCTGAAGGAAATGAAGCAACTTGCGGTCTCCGCACAGTCCGAAAACGTGGATTTTTCCAAGATCCAGGCTGATATGGACGAAAAAGTGGCGCAAGTCGCCTCTGTCATTTCCGCATCGCAATTCAACGGTGCAAACTTGTTGGCAACAGACGTCGATGGCAATGGCGGGACGTCCGTCAGCGTTCTGTCCTCGCTTGATCGCGTTGGCACAGGTACACCCACACCGGCGCTGATCACCGTGAATTCTGTTGATTTCGAGGCCAATATTGACCTTGCAACCAACTTGACAGCGATTGCTGATACAGCCACCGCTGCAACTGCGCTGGGTGAGCTCGAAACTTTCCTGACCACCGCTATTGACGGAGCAGCAGCTCTGGGTGCGTCGGCGAAGCGAATCTCTGACCAAGGTGATTTTATCAGCAAGCTGACCGATGCTATGAAGTCGGGTATCGGCTCGATGATTGATGCCGATATGGAAGAAGCCTCTGCCAAGCTGCAGGCGCTTCAAGTGCAGCAACAGCTGGGTGTCCAGTCGCTGTCGATTGCTAATCAGGCACCGCAGACGATCCTGTCTCTATTCCGGTAATATAAAGACATTGTGGCGCCGCATGACGGCGCCACTTTCCCCATTTGGCCGCGGTAAAACCGCGGCTCGTTCAACATAGTCCCGGAAGGACATCTCGTGAACGTCATTGAACAAGCCCGGCAGGCCTATGCCCCAACCCAAGTTTCGATCCGCACCGAACGTTCGGTCGAGGCCCAATTAATTAGTCAGATTACCTCCCGTATGCGTAAGGTCGCAGACGCAGAGCCACGTAATTTTTCTGCACTGGCAAGTGCAGTTTATGAAAATCGCCGCATGTGGATGACCATGGCTGCTGATGTTGCAGGGAGTGATAATGCGCTGCCCCAAAACCTGCGCGCCCAAATTTTTTACCTTGCCGAATTCGTTGAACATCACAGTCGGAAGGTCTTGCGTGACGATGCCAATGTCGGCGCGCTGATCGATATCAACACAGCCGTGATGCGTGGGCTGAACGGACAGGGGGCGGCTTAGTGTCTGGCCTTGTTCTCAAACTGAACCCGAAAGAACGCGTGTTGGTCAATGGCGCGGTTATTGAAAATGGTGACAGGCGTAGCCGCCTGTCAATTCTGACACCAAATGCGAATATTCTTCGCTTGAGGGATGCGATCCGCCCGGAGGAAGTCAATACGCCAGTACGCCGGGTCTGCTATATTGCGCAGTTAGTCTTGTCCGGTGATGTCGATCAGAATGACGCTCGTCTACAGATTTTGCGTGGGATTGAACAGCTAAGTCGTGTTCTCAGCGACGATGACAGCCGAATCCATCTGGATGCGGCAACAGATGCCGTCGCGCGTGATGATTTTTATCGCACGATGAAATCGCTCCGTAACCTCCTGCCGCGGGAGGCGCGCTTGCTCGGCCCGCATCAGGCATGAGCTTCCAGCCTGTCGTGCCTGTGTCGGGCTATTTGGGCTGGCGCTTTTTAGAGCGGACGCTGGACACACAGCAGGAAGCCTTCAACGAAAGCGCGCCTGTCACTCGGGAAACGGATTATTTCCGCGATAACATAGCGAACATTCGCAGTGTGGAGGACCTTGTGAATGATCGTCGCCTTCTGAGTGTGGCCTTGGGCGCTTTCGGACTTGATGATGACATCAATAACAAGTTCTTCATCCAGCGAATCCTCGCAGACGGGACAACGTCTGACGACGCATTAAGCAGTCGTCTTGCTGACCCGCGTTATGCTGATTTCAGCCGCGCGTTTGGATTCGGCGATAGTGCCATTCCAAATACTGTATTCGCAAATTTTGCCGATGATATCATTGATCGCTACGAGACCAAGGCATTTGAAACCGCCGTAGGCGAACAAGATAACGACCTGCGGCTTGCGTTGAATGTGCGCGACGGGCTTTCTGATATTTTTGGTCGCGCCAGCACATCGGCAGGACAGTGGTTTTCTGTCATGGGTAATGCGCCGCTGCGCAGTGTTTTCCAAACAGCATTGGGCTTACCGGATAGCATTTCGAACATTGATCTCGATCAGCAGCTTGAAGTTTTTCAGGAGCGGTCACGTTCTGTCTTTGGGACAGACAATTTGACAGATTTTTCGGACCCCGAGTCCGAAGAGAAGCTGATCCGCCTATTTCTTATCCGATCCGAGGCAGCACAATTCAACGCGGCCAATGGAGGCTCTATCGCGCTGACCCTGCTGCAATCCGTACAGTCATTGGTTTGACCACTGCAGATGCGCCCGGTTCAGTTTCTTGGACATCTGGGGAAATCGAATCAGACGTTGGAGTAATTGGATATACATTCCTGCAATAGTTTGTGTGGGGCAGAAGTGCTCAACCCGCCTTTTTCCCGAAATCTTCGGTCTGCATTCTATTACCAGCGCCCACCATGGCCTGCCTTAGCTTCGCAAAATGGGCAAGTGTGCCACGCGAATCCTTGATGGTTAGGAATTCGTCCAGAGTAGGTGCGCAGGCGATAGCAGCGTCAATCTCCTTGTCTGATCCGGCAGAATAGAGCCCGGACTGAACCATCAGCGCGGCGCGATCATAGGTTCCCATGTGGCGCCGCGCCTGACTGATCATTGCATTCTCTTGCGGGGATGCCGCGTCGGGCAACGACCGCGAAACAGAGCGCAATACATCGATGGCGGGAAATCGGCCCCGTTCGGCAATATCACGGTCCAGCACGATGTGCCCATCCAGAACACCCCGCAGCATGTCCGCTACTGGTTCTTCCATATCCGATCCGGCAACCAAGACTGAGAAAACTGCTGTAATATCGCCAGCCATTCCACTTCCAGGGCCGGCCCGCTCGCACAGCGCTGCAATCGCGGGACCGGTCGACGCTGGGTAGCCGCGAAGATTGGCACTTTCGCCGCTGGCAACTGCGATTTCGCGGTGAGCCTCACAAAAGCGGGTGACCGAGTCGAGCATCAATAGAACCTGCTTGCCCTGATCGCGAAAATATTCAGCCACGGCGGTCGCCGCCCAAGCGCAGCGGCGGCGGACTTGCGGTGCCCGTTCTGACGTGGCAGCGACGACGACCGCTCGCGCCATCCCTACTGGCCCCAACACATCCTCTACAAAGTGGCGCACCTCGCGCCCACGCTCACCAACCAGTGCAATGACGATAATATCGGCCTGTACACCGCGTGCCAGATCAGCAAGCAATGTAGATTTGCCCACGCCTGAACCGGCAAACAACCCGATCCGCTGTCCTTGCACGAGTGGCAGCAATGTATTGAAGACAGCCAGCCCAGTTTCCAGCCGCGCACCCATTGCGCGGCGTTCATGGGGCGGGGGGGGCGGGGAGCGCAGAACGCGCGGTTGTGTCCCGGGCAAGAGCGGCCGACCGTCGAGCGGCCGCCCTTCCGGATCAATGACGCGGCCGATCCAGTTGTCGTCGGGGGCGAATTGGGGCGGCGGATCAAAAATCACCCGGTCGCCGATCGACACGCCGTCGGGGGCGCCGTCCAGCAGTAAATAGGCACCAGTGACATCAAGCCTGACGACCTCTCCCATAACCTGTCGTCCCCCAATCTTGAGCCGCGCCCGGTCGCCAACCCGAGCGGTTTCGGTGACCCCACCAATCTGAATTCGCCCTTCTGATACTCCCGTGACGCGCCCGACATCATGAAGTGGGCGCAGATCAGAAATTGCAGATGTCATCTGATCAAGCAGTTTTTCAGTCATGATTTGTTCCCGTCGGTTAGTCACACACCTCTTCTTAAGGAATCACGCTTAATCATTCGTTGAAACCAACCGAGGGAGAACCCCCGATGTATCAATCACTGGACCTTTTCCAGACAGCCAATGCGATGGCCCGCCACGCTGGGGCCAGGCAGGCCGTGGTGGCGCGCAATATCGCCAATGCAGATACACCCGGCTATCAGGCGCAGCAGATCAGCGCTTTCCAAGACGTTTACTCAGAGGCCGGCACCGGCGCATTACGTGCATCGCGTCCCGGCCACATAGCGAATCTTGCGGGCGGCGCGGTTGCGGCGCGAACGACCGCTGCAGCCGCAGAACCATCGCCCAATGGCAACTCTGTTTCGATTGAGGATCAGATGCTTAGCTCTGTATCGATCACGCGAGAGCATAATCGGGCGTTGGCAATTTATCGGCACACGATGACGGTGCTGCGAACCAGCCTTGGCAGTTCATAAGGAGCAATCATGACTGATTTTAGTGACGCCATGTCCGTTGCGTCCAGTGGGATGAAAGCGCAGGCAATGCGATTGCGCCATGTATCGGAGAATATCGCGAACACAGATACGCCAGGCTATCGGCGCAAGCTGGTGTCGTTTCAGGAGCTGGTCACACATGGCACTCGCAGTGGTGCGGTTGAAACGGGACCGGTGCGCCTCGACCAGACTGATCTGACCCGCATCTATGAACCATCAAACCCGCTGGCCGATGATACGGGGCATTATAACGGGTCAAACGTCAATTTACTGATCGAGATTGCAGACGCACGCGAAGCGCAGCGCAGCTACGAAGCCAACCTCAAGATGTTCGATCAAGTGCGGCAGATGTCTTCTGCCCTCATGGATCTCCTTCGCAATTAAAGGAACAAGACAATGGATATTAGTGCACTTGTCGCGCAGAACTATGCTGCGAGTAAAACGGCCACTGCACCTGACGGCAGCAGCGGAAACGCATTTATCGGTGCCGCGCAGGATTTTATGGCGACGTTGCGTGAGAGCGAAAATACAGCGATGGCGGCGATGACGTCAGGGACCGACCCGCATGCATTGGTGCAGGCGCTCGCTCAGACAGAACTGGCCGTGCAGACGGTCGTCACCGTCCGTGACAAGGTGGTCGAAGCCTATCAGGAAATCCTGCGGATGCCGGTCTGATGAGCGAAGCGCTGTTCTATGACACGCTGCGGCAGGGATTATGGACGGCCTTCGTCATCTCGATCCCGATTCTCACCGTTGCTTTAACGGCCGGGCTGGTGGTCGGTCTTTTTCAGGCGCTGACCTCTATTCAAGAGATGACGCTGACTTTCGTGCCGAAGCTGGCCGCGATTGTAGGTGTTTTCTGGATCACCATGGGCTTCATGTCTGAAACGCTCGTGGATCTTTTCCAGACCACGCTCGTCCCGATCATTGCCGGAGGTTAGGTATGGACAACCCGCTTTATACAACGCTGACGCGGCAATCGGGGCTCATGCATGAAATGCGAGCGGTGGCCAATAACATTGCCAATGCCTCGACTACTGGATTTCGGGCCGAAGGGGTGATGTTCTCGGAATATATAGATGCACTGGGTGCGAACGATCCCTCACTGTCCATGGCCGCTGCGCGGGTCAGGGAAACGGAGATGACGCAGGGAAGCCTGTCACAGACCGGTGGTCCGTTTGATCTGGCGATCGAAGGCGATGGTTTCTTCCTGATCGAGGCACCCGGCGGTCAGCGGCTTACCCGGGCGGGGGCGTTTCGTCCGAACCAAAACGGCGATCTGGTCACGGCAGATGGGTATCAGGTGCTGGATGCGGGCGGTGCACCGGTTTTTGTGCCGCAGGGGGCGGGCCGGATCGCCATCAGCCCGGACGGCACGATGAGCGCCGGTGGACAGCCCATCGGACAGATCGGTGTGGTTGTGCCAAGCGACCCGAACCAGATGACTCGACAAGGCGGCGTGCTGTTTGACGCTTTTGGTGGTTTTGAACCAGCACCCGATGCGCGTATGCTGCAAGGTTTTCTTGAAGATTCAAACGTGAACCCGATTATTCAGGTTAGCCGCATGATCGAAGTGCAGCGCGCTTATGAGCTGGGGCAAAGTTTTATGGACAAGGAAGATGAACGTATCCGCAATGTCATCAAGGCCGTCCGCGGATAAAGGAGAACGAAGATGCGTGCATTGAAAATCGCTGCGGCGGGTATGTCGGCTCAGCAAATGCGAGTCGATGTGATTTCGAACAACCTCGCGAATATGAATACGACCGGTTATAATGCGCGGCGTGCCGAATTCGCCGATCTGCATTATCAGCAGCTGGCGCGCCCAGGATCTATCAACGCATCCGACGGCACTGTGTTACCGACAGGAATACAATTGGGATTGGGTGTTCGCGCCAGCGCCATCTCGGTGATGCTATCACAGGGATCGGTCGCCGCGACTGGTGGTGATCTTGATGTCGCGATTGAGGGTGACGGTTACCTAGAGGTTACTCTGCCCAGTGGGGTCCCAGGGTATACTCGTGATGGTGCTTTGAAGCTTACAGGAGACGGGCAGGTCGTCACGTCTGAAGGCTACCCGATCGTCCCGGACATCACCGTTCCGCGCGACACACGGTCGATTTCGATCAATGCTGAAGGCGAAGTCTATGGTTACTTCACCGATCAGGTGCAGCCCCAGTTGCTGGGGCAGCTCACCTTGGCGGGTTTTACCAATCCCAAGGGGCTGGAGGCAATCGGATCGAATCTGTTCCTAGAGACGCCGGCCTCTGGTCCGTCAGTCGTAAACACGCCGGGCGAAGACGGGTTGGGTACGCTACGTCAGGGGTACCTGGAAGATAGCTCTGTCGATCCGGTGCGCGAGGTCACGGATCTGATTGAAGCACAGCGCGGTTACGAGTTGAACTCCAAAGTGATCAGCGCCGCCGACCAGATGCTCAGCGCAATGGTACAGCTCAGATGATCCGCTTTCTCTGCGTCATTTATCTTTGTTCGGGGCCGGTTGCCGCTGATACCGTGGTTGCAGCACGAACGATCCCTGCGCAAAGCCTGATTATGCCCGAAGATGTGATGTTGCAGGATCGTACTGTGCCGGGTGGCATCGAAGCTCCAGATGATATCATTGGGAAAGAGGCGCGCATCGCACTTTATGCCGGTCGGCCGATCAGACCCGGTGATGTTGGCGCGCCAGCGGTGGTCGAGCGCAACCAGATCATTGCATTGTATTATAATCGCAATGGTCTTGTCATTTCGACCGAAGGGCGTGCCTTGGGCCGCGCCGGACCAGGTGAGATTATTCGCGTGATGAATATTAGTTCGCGGAGCACTATCTCGGCCCGGATCGGGGCGGATGGCGCTGGATATGTGACCGAGTAAGGACAAAAAATGCGACATGTCTTTGTTGCTCTCGCTCTGATGAGTGGCTGCACCAGCACACCGATCGGCCAGCCGCCGCCCTTCACGCCGCCTGCGTTGACCGTTGAACGTGACGCCATGACAAATCCTGGTACTCTTTTGCCCGTACAATCCGATGCACTGGGTCCATCGTCGCGCGCATCGCTCTGGACAGGCGCGCGCGGGTCACTGCTAGGGGATCGGCGTGCCATGCAGCGCGGTGACATCATGACGGTCGTGATTGAGATTGATGACAGTGCGGCAATTTCCAATTCGTCTAACCGTTCTCGTTCATCCTCGCAGCAGGCGGGCATTCCGCAATTGCTTGGTATTCCCCAGCGCATTAATCCGCGGCTTCCCGAAGGTGCAACAGCTGAGGCACTGGTAGATCTGAGCTCGCAAAGTAACGCCTCGGGGGATGGATCGGTAAGCCGCAACGAACAGCTGACTTTGCGCGTCGCCGCGACGGTGACCGATGTTTTGCCAAACGGGGTTTTGCAGATCGTCGGCCAGCAGGAGGTACGTGTGAATTTCGAACTGCGCGAGTTGGTCGTTGCCGGTTACGTTCGCCCCGAGGACATCACGCGCCAGAACGAGATCACTTACGACAAGATCGCATCAGCTCGGATTTCCTATGGAGGCAGAGGGCAGATCACTGACATGCAGCAACCACGATATGGGCATCAAGTACTTGAATCAGTACTGCCATTCTAACCTGAACGAGGGGAGATCACCGTGAAAAAACTGCTTTTGCCGATCATCATGCTGATCGTGGGCGTTGGTTCCGGCGTCGGGGCGGGGCTTGTCCTGAAATCGGACCCACCAGAAGATTTGTTGGCCGAAGGGAACCCATGCGGCGATCCTGTCGTGCAGCCTGATGGCGCGCCTGAACCAGAAACCGCTGTAACCGAAGAAATGGAATACGTGAAGCTGAACAATCAGTTTGTCATTCCTGTGGTAGAGGAAGGGCGGGTCGCTGCGCTGGTCGTCATGTCGCTGAGCTTGGAGGTTAGTCTTGGCAGTCGAACCGATGTTTTCGCCATAGAGCCCAAGTTGCGCGATGCCTTTTTACAAGTGATGTTCGATCATGCCAATATAGGTGGTTTTTCTGGAAATTTCACCAGCGGAACGAACATGCGTGCGCTGCGTAATGAACTGCTCCGAGTTGCGCAGAATATAGCAGGTTCTCAAGTAAGTGATGTGTTGATCACAGATATCGTGCGTCAGGATTCATAGGACTGTCGCCTCGTATGCTTTGCTTTTTGTGATTTAAGCATCTGCTCTGAAAGTTTCTGCATCGCCCGGTCGCGGCCAAATGCATTCTGTAGCCTTACCCGGCTGTTTTCCTTGAGCGCCAGAACCTGTGCTAGTTCGGCATTTATCGCAGCGCGCCGCTGATCGACCCAGCGATGCCAGCGAATATCAGCGCCTGCGATCAGGGCCGCGGCGTCAGACCGCTGTGTCGCGATCGCCTGCGCCGACTTGCTTTCAATCAACTGCGCAAGTTTGCGGCGTAAGTCCTCCTCTCGCGTACGGATACGCGCCATATCCGCTTGGGCGGTACGATACTGCAATTCTGAAATTTGGATCAACCCGGCCATATCTTTTGACTGTTTCATTGTTTTGCAGCCCTTTGCCGCATCTCTTCAGCAAAGCGGATCGCGACAGCGACGGCTTGGTAGTGATCCGGGGCGATCTCTTCGCCGAGATTAACGCTGGCATGCAATGCGCGTGCAGTGGGCGGATCGGAATGGATCGGCACCGCATATTCCAATGCAAGCTCTCGGATCCGCGCGGCAATTTCATCGACACCCTTCGCAATACAGATCGGTGCAGTGGTCGCGGTTCGATCCCATTTCAGTGCAACGGCAAAATGAGTCGGGTTGACGATGACCACATTGGCTTGAGGCACATCAGCGAGCATTTTGTTCATCGCGATCTGCTGTCCGCGCTGCCGCCGCTGCTGTTTCATGACAGGGTCGCCTTCAGCCTGCTTCAGCTCATCCATCATTTCTTTTCGGCTCATCCGGTTTTTGCGCAGGTGTTCGGCCCGCTGCCAAAGGTAATCAATGCCGCCCAGTGCGAGCGCAACGATCAGGACAATGCCCAGCAGTTCCGCAATCATGCGGCCAAGTTCAGCGACGATCAACCCAGGTGGCAGATGCATACTACCGATAAGCCGATCCATCTGGCCAATAAGGAAAAAACTCATAATTACTGCGTAGATGATCAGCTTTGTCATGCTCTTGAAAAATTCGAAAAGCCCTTGGCGTCCGAACTTATTCTTGAGGCCGGAGAGCGGAGAAATCCGATTCAGCTTTGGAGCGATTTTGCTAGGGGTGATTAAAAGTGCACGTTGTGCGACCACCGAAAGGACGGCCAACAGGGCAGGCAGCGCAAACCAAGGTGCCATCGCGAGTGTTACCTGCCACAAAATGCCTCCCGGCAGAGGGGTGCCTGAGCCATCAAAGATCAGCCGCGCGATGTCATGTGACTGCTCCAATAACACGACCATTGCCGTTCCCAGATCAATCAATGCTGCGGAGCCGACCGTCAAGCAAACCAGCAAGAGGCCAGCATATGACGCTGCAGTCGTCAGATCCGCTGACTTGGCGATCTCTCCACGTTTGCGTGCGTCATCCAGTTTCTTTTGGGTCGGTTCGAACTGTTTTTCATTGTCTTCTTCTTCAGCGCTCATGGCCAGTCACCAAAAGGCGCGGCCATGAAACCACTGAAGGTTGCCATCCATATACCCAGCATGATGGGCGCAGTCAGCAATAGCAGCAAAATCCCCCCAGCGGTGATAGCTGGGGCACCGACGAAAGAGACCATCAACTGTGGCATCGCCCGGTTGATGACGCCAAGAACGACATTGTAAATTAGCGAGGCGATCAGGAATGGCGCGGCGAGCGTGAAGGCGAGACCAAAGCATCTTGTGACTTCTGCCACGCCTGCCGTGGCTACGGTCTGCGGCTGCAAGCCGGTCGCAAACGGGGCCAATGTATAGCTGTGGATCATGTAGCTGGCGGCTTGGACATGTAATCCCGACAGCGCTGCGAGTGCCGTGCCCGAGACGACGAGCATATGCCCGATGGCCGGTTGCGGGTCGACTCCGGCCGTGCCTCCAAAAATTTGCGAAAGTGATGTGGATTGGGCTGCGATTGATCCCGCGATCTGTAGCGTCAGAATGAAGAACCGTAAGAACAATCCAAAAAACAGACCCGTTACCACTTCGGGTGCCAGAACTGCCGCAAATTGCAGCGGATTGTCTGGAATGGGCCCGATGCTCGGCGCGATGGCAGGAGCGACTACAAGCGTGAACATAACTGCCAGCACGAGCCGGATTCGCATCGGAACGGGCTGATCTCCGAACGCGGGCAGGACGGCCAAAAGTGTCGCAAGCCGGATGAAGACGGCGCATCCGGTCCAAAGCGCCGTTTGTGACAGTGGTAGCAGGGGAAGTAACGCGGCAATCATGCCGGCACCAAGCCGACCAGTGCTGGTCTGGCGTCAATCCCGATTTCTTCGAATGAGAGGACCGGATTCATGATGCCCTTTGCCGCCATGACCGTGCGGAGAAATCGCCGCCGCCGCATTGACGTGACCACGGCGGCATAGGCGCCCGCTTCGGCCGCTTGGCTCAGTTTTTCCGCAATGCCATCTGCTAGCTGATTGAAGTTTTCCGGTGGTAACGCAACATCACCCGGCCCACGATCAGAGCGGATTTCATAAGTTGTGAATGTGTCTTCCCATTCGGGCGCAAGCTGGACGAGGGGAATTGTACCATCGGGCCGGCGCATTTCCGCAACCAGTTGAAAGCCCATCCGTTGACGGACATGTTCGGTGATTCCATCGACCGTTTGAAACAATTGCCGCCCCTCTGCTGTTGCCTCTAAGATCAGGGGCAGGTTGCGGATCGAAACGCGTTCTTCCAGTAAAAGTCGAAGAACGGCCAGTAATACATCGGTCGGCACCTTGTCCGGAATTAGTTCATCCAGCATTTTGCGATTGGCCTCGGCTCTAGCTGGATCACTGAGGTTGACCATTTCGTCAAGCCGTCTCCGCAGCGCCTTGAAAGTCAGCAGGCGGGGGAAGTTGCGTTTCACGATTTCCA
The DNA here is from genome assembly GCF_046640325.1 of Loktanella agnita. Taxonomy (NCBI): domain Bacteria; kingdom Pseudomonadati; phylum Pseudomonadota; class Alphaproteobacteria; order Rhodobacterales; family Roseobacteraceae; genus Loktanella; species Loktanella agnita. The sequence goes on from NZ_JBJMBF010000005.1 coordinate 199,680, forward strand.
GAAGGTGTGTAGCCAGCACTTCTGTCGGCTGCACAGTTGTCATTCCGGCCAGAGCCGCGGTTTCCTGATCGGCAGGGTCAATCCAGCGGGCGGGTGCACCATAGACAGGCTCTTTCACCATATCCCCCGGCACTTCACTGCCATCGGCATCATTCATCAAGGCTAGTATCTGATTGGCCTTGAGCTTTTCGCGGACTTGTTCGACCCCCTGTACATGCACGACATAACTACCCGGTGGTAGCGATGCATTGTCGGTCAGCCTAATTTCGGGTAACAAGACCCCATAGGCGGTGGCGATATGGCTTCGCATATTAGCAATACGTGCGTCGAGCCCAGTGCCCGGATCCAGCACCATGTCCACTAGGTCCGGTGCGAACTCCACGTGAATGTCGTCCAGATCCAAAACATCGCCCATGGATGCCTTGCGTGGCTGATTGTCCGTTTCCGGCGTTGCCGCAGCAGCTGCCACTTCCGCCTTTTGCGCCGCTGAGGCGATGGCCAGCGCGCAGCCACCTAACGTGAGCGCACCGACCATAAATGGCAAAAAGGGCAGTCCAGGCACCAGCGCGAACAATCCCATCAGTATCGCGACAGTAGCCAGAGCCGCCGGATGGCGGCCCAGCTGAGATACGATGGCGAGGTCGGTTGCACCCGTCGCGCCGCCACGGGCGAGCAAAAGCGCCGAAGCGATAGAGATCACAACTGCAGGTATCTGAGAGACAAGACCGTCACCGACAGTCAGGATAGCGTAAGTTTCGAATGCCTGACCGATTGGCATGTCATGCACAGCCGTGCCAATGATCAGCCCCATGACCAAATTCAACGCAGTGATTAATAGCCCTGCAATTGCATCCCCTTTTACGAATTTCGACGCCCCGTCGAGAGACCCAAAAAACGTAGTCTCTGCCTGTTCCTGCTCCCGTCTTGACTTCGCTTCTTGGTGGTCAATGGCACCTGCAGACATGTCGCTGTCGATCGCCAACTGCTTCCCTGGCATGGCATCGAGCGCGAATCTGGCTCCGACCTCTGCCATGCGGGTCGCGCCCTTATTGATGACTACGAAATTGACGATCAGCAGGACGCAGAACACAACGAGTCCGAGCAGGACATTGCCGCTCATCACGAACATCGCGAAACCTTGGATGACGTCCCCGGCAGCATCAGTCCCTGTGTGCCCTTCGCCAATGATCAGTTTTGTGGACGAGACGTTCAGCGAGAGCCGCAGCATCAACGATGCAAGCAAAACAGTCGGAAAGGCAGAAAAATCCAAGGGCCTTTCGATGAAAAGCGTGACGGTAAACATCAAAATTGCAAGCGCAAAGGATGCCGCTAGCCCAATATCCAGCACCCAAGCCGGCATAGGTAGGATCATCATGACGATGACTGCCATTAGCGCCAGCGCGAGCAATATTGTCGGCTGAAAGATTTCGCGTAGCGACAGACCTTTCATCGGCAACGCAATTCAATGCCGACCCGCCACGTTTTTTGGGGCGGATAAATCAATGCGTAGCCTGCGGGGCTGAAAAGCCGCGCGCAGGTAAAGATGTTATCCCTGCGCACAGCGGGGGCGACAGGCACGTCGACGGGCATTCTGCCAGACATGTGAAAATGTACCTTCTGATCACGTTCGATGATCATTTTGGAGCGTATTGCTTTAAAATTGGTAAGCGCGTGTGGTTGGTTCAGTATTCTTCAGGGATCGCAAACCGATCTAATAAGTCTGTTACGATGTCGCGTGACTCCTCTGCGCGACTCAAAAGGGCGCGCCCATTTGCGAGCGGTGCAGTGTTGTCAAGATCTGCAACCTCCTGTTCTAACATTGCCTCTGACGCGGCGCGCAGCAAGGGATCATCGGATTGGACAAGGTCACGCCAGTTTCCCTGACGCCAATAATCCTCAGCGGCGGGAGCGTTGGCGTCTATAACAGGCACAACAATATCACGCGTCTGCAAATCCGCGATCGTTTCGCGAAGAGTTGTCGCTCGAACGGATGACAGATCAGCTAAAGCGACGCTGGCATCTGCGGGTCTTCCAAGTGCCAACAATGCCTCTGCGGTCAAATACTGCCTTTCTGTAGCAATCTCGCCTGTAGAGGGGGCCGCGATCAGTCGTAGAGCGGCATCGGGGAAGCCCAGTTGTAGCAGCCTGCGGGCCATTGCATTTTCTGTGATCTGCGGCACAGGGCGGTTGGTTTCATCAAAGGCGAATGTCAGAAACTCCGCTGGCGTCATCCGCGCGACGGCGGCCTGAGCAATCTCATCACGCAGCTCTGCTGACTGATCGGGTCCGAGCGTTTTCGTTTCTTCAGCGAGCAGCACGCGGGCGGCGCTAAACCGGTCACCGTGGATATATGCACGAATTTCCGCGGCGGTCAGCGTGCTTGCAACGGGAAGTGCCGCATTTTCAAAGCGTAGTGCGTCAGCGAGCAAAAAGTCACTGTCATCAACGGCAATATCATTCTGTACAGCATCGCGCAAAAACGTGGTCATCGCCTCCGCAGTCATGCGCGTATGTGTGTCGGCAAGGGCCTCCAGCGTTTCTGCAGCTTCTTTGTCGTCCCCCATTACGCGTGTGACCTCAACTCCTGCCAACGCTGCATCAATCACAGGCGTAGGGCTGGTGGTCGCGACCTCTAGCGCCTGCAATGCGGCATCCATATCCCCAAGTGTCGTGAAGCGTGCCGTTAGCTTTGGCGCGAGGTGCGCTTGCAGCTCTGAAGGCAAAGTCTTGAATGTCCGTAACACTGCGGGCCGGGCGAACTGCGCGTCCTGCGCACCGTCTTCGCGCGCCAACAATGCCCAGAAGGCCACTTGTGATGCACAGCTCACCTGTTGGGCAAAAAGATCATCCGCGACTGGTTCATCGTCGATGATCCGCGCCAACCCGGTCAGGTATCGGCGTTCGCGGGACTGAACCCCGTCAAGTGCAAGGGTTTGCATCGCCTCACGGCCAAAACCGAAATAGACAAAGCGTTGTGCCAGTTGCAGTACCGCATTTTCGTCGGGTTCGTCGAACTCACCCAACACCGCTGCGCGCGCTTCGCTGATCTGAACAAAAAACGGCCGGTCATCGCCCCAGCTAGCGACGTCAAAGTAGGCATCGGGAAGACATATGTCGCCTTGTTGCGTCACGGAAGTTAGCGAATCGTCTGGCAAGGCATTATTATCAACACTGGTCCGCGCGCGGATTCCCGGTGCACGCTGATGATAAAGCAGCGAGGTCTCGCTAGGCAGAGCCATATCGTCGGGCGCGGGCATATCTGGCTCAAGAAGACCTTGCGACAGGCCACGGGCAAGGCTTTGGGTGATCGCCTGCTCCAGAGCGTTCATCGCATCTTCTGTCTCGACGCTGTCCGGGTTTTGCGGGGCTTCAGCGCTCTCAGTAATTTGCGGTGCCAGAGCGGTTTCCGCAGCACTCGGCGTAGAACTAGTCTGCAAAAATAAGGGAAGCAGGCTATCGCGTGGCACAATGTAATTCCTCCCGATCTGCGGGCCATCTAGGGCCATTTCGAATCGCGAGTCTTCTGAGGGCGCACCGTCCCGGATATCGATGACTAGAATATCGGACCGGTAGAGAAAGGCATTTGCATTGCAAAGACAGTTCACCGCCAGCTGTAATTCGCCACGCGCTGGTACCTGCGTAACTTCTCCAATCCGATCGCGCGGGATCACATCAAAGAAACGCTCCAACATATACCCATCTGTTACAGGTAGACGGAGTACATAGCTTGTATCGTTACGCCCAAGGCGCCAGTCTGCACCTGCGGGTATCGTCAGCACCACGCGGGTGAAATTTGCGTGTTCACCTGTCTGAATGGCGACCGGAACGGACCAGACAATTGTCGGTATCGCGGCGATAATGGCCAAGATGATCCAACGCATTAGGCGGCGTCCTTTTTTGTCGCTTTCAGGGCATCCTCCATATCGGAAAAGCTGGGCCGATAATGACCGGGCATGTTCTGACGCCCCACTTCGATGCAGATATTAGGGGCGTGCGAATAGAGATTTGCCACTAGCACCTCGCGGATTAATTGGTGAAAATTCGCATCCTCCTCGATGACGGCCTTCACCTTGGTGGAAAATGGGCCAACCAGCCCATAGGCGAGAAAGACACCCAGAAATGTACCAACCAGCGCGCCGCCAATCAGCTTGCCAAGCACCTCTGGCGGTTGATCAATCGAGGCCATCGTCTTGATAACCCCTAACACTGCGGCAACGATCCCTAGGGCGGGCAGACCATCAGCGACAGTTTGCAGCGCATGGGTCGAATGCATATTGTGATGATGCGTTGCCTCAATCCGTTTTTCTAAGATCTCCTCGACCTGGTGGGGATCATCATAATTCATCGAGGCAGAGCGCAACGTGTCGCAAATCAGGGCAATCGCTTCGCCATCACCAAGGATTTTCGGATATTTGCTGAAGATCGACGACGTGTCCGGCGCCTCGATATGGCTTTCCAGCGCGACCGGATTGGTTCGGGCAATCCGGATCAGTTCGAACAACATGCAAAGCAGGTCACGGTAGTCCTGTGCATTCCATTTGGGGCCCTTGAAGACCTTCCCCACGTCTTTCATCGTATGCTTGATCGCGGGTCCGTCATTGCTGATGACGAACGCCCCTAGTGCCGCGCCGCCGATCATAATCATTTCAAACGGTAGTGATTTGAGGATGATCCCCATCTTGCCGCCGGCAAGGAGGTAGCCGCCAAAGACCATCACAAAGATGATCGCGATACCGATCAGACCAATCATGTAGCCTTGCTCCTTCTAGCGCAATTTTTGCTTAGGGTTCCTGTGAGCATTGATAAGGTGAAGGTGTTAAATAACCCTCAGCGCTTACTGGGTTGGCACATTCGCATTGCGACCCGCGAGCACCACGCTGAACGCATAGGCGGTTTCCGGTTCCAGTTCGGTCATGATCAACGCGGCGGCATCGGGGCGCATCATCCCAAGAAAACCGGCGGCGAATTGTGGTGGCATTTCCTCAAACAAGGCGGCGGCTTCCTTTGGCTTCATGTTTTCATAGACAGTGGTCAGTTGACCGAGATCGGTTTCAGCTGCGCTGTCTGCAATGGCGATCGTGGCGCTCAGTGACTCCTCGGCCGCACGCAACGCAGTCAGTTTGTCATTGATCTCGGTTTCGGCAACGCGCAGCGCTTGCATCCGGTCCTGCAATTGCCGTTCCCGTTCAACCAACCGCGCTTCACGCGCCTGAAACGCCGAAAGCAACGAATCGGTATCCTCAGGAACCGGTTGTTCCTCAGCTGTTTCGATCGGCACGGGATCGGTACTGTTGGCAAGCGCGGGGCCGACCTGCGCGCCCAGACGTACAAATGCCGAGGCAACCAGCAGCCCGGCGATGATATGCAATGTGCTGCGGCCGGACTTTCGCCTGATCTTGGGTTTCATTGTCGCCCCTCCGCTCCGGCAGGACGGCGTACGAAAAACGGGCTTTCGGTTGCCTGAGGCATCGCTGGTTCAGGAAGATCGTGCAGGGATGCAACCAGTAGCTCTAACTTGCGGCCAGCAGCTTCGGCGCGCGCGCTAACGTCATCGAGCGTATCAACCGAGGATTTTGCCGTGGAGCGCGCCTGGTTCAAGGTTTTGGTGAGGTCGTCAACCTGTGCGGACAGAACTGCAACAGCGCCGCCTACCCCCTTTTCCAGATCGGTAAAGCGGCGGAGCCTGCGCGAGAGAACGTGACAATAAAGGCCCGCGCCCAGCGCGCCCGCCACCAGAAGGATATCTGCAATCATCGTCATGTCCTTGGTTCCTTCAGCTCAATACAAATTCCATGATCAGCAGGTCGCTGACCCGGCCTTCGCCAGTAACAACCTGCACCCGACGGAGCATCTGACTGCGCAGCCGCATAAGCGCGGCCGGGTTTTCCAGGTCAGTCAGATCGACGGCACGCAAATATCCGTTCAGCACGTCGACGATCCGGGGTTTAACGGCTTCAACTTCGGCGACATGGTCGGGGGGGACTTCCAGCTGCGCAACGAATCGCAAGTGCCCTCGCCCGCCAGTACCGGGCAGCGAAATGACCAGCGGGTCGATTGGCACAAAGGAAACATTCAGCTCCAGTGGCGCATCGTTTTCCTCGGCGACTTCAGCCTCTGCGTGGCTTTCACTACCGCCACCTAGTAGGCCGGATTGCACTGCAAAAAACCCTCCTCCGCCGCCAGCCAGAAGCAGCACGAGACCGATGATCAGCGGCATTTTCGACCCTTTCTTTGGGGTCTCCTCCTCCGGCTCTTCGGCGTCATCGCTCATGATCTGTCCTCTTAAATATTGTCCGTAAGGCTTCATAAACCGACAAGCCCTAACCGATTGTTAAGTCTCATCGTTCAAACAGGCCTCATCGGCAGAAAGCCAATGTGATGGAGAACCAGCTTGCAAAGCCTCAGCTCTGTTTGGTCCGCGCTCGACGCAAGGCGTCGCATATTTGTAGCTATTGCCACTGTGGCCGTTTTCGCCGCAGTGCTGACACTTGCGCGCGGGGCGGGAACGCGGGATATGGCCCTGCTCTTCGGGGGATTGGAGCCACGGACCGCGGGCGACGTCATCACGGCGCTGGATCAGCAGGGTGTGCCTTATGATGTGCGCGGGAATGCGATCTACGTGCCGACAGCGCAGCGGGACAACCTGCGTATGACCCTTGCTGGTGAAGGGCTGCCCGCAACCGGTGGGCAGGGATACGAACTGCTCGATTCGCTGTCGGGGTTCAGTACGACCTCGCAGATGTTTGATGCCGCGTATTGGCGCGCGAAAGAAGGAGAGCTGGCGCGCACGATCCTTGCCAGCCCCCATATCCGGGCCGCGCGGGTACATATCTCGACCCCATCCACCCGGCCGTTTCAGCGCGATCAGACCCCGACCGCTGCAGTTACGGTGACAACATCGGGTGGCGCGCTCTCTGCGCCACATGTGAAAGCATTGCAATATCTTGTCGGGGCTGCAGTACCCGGGCTTGCGCCCGACTCTGTTGCGGTGATCGACGATAATGGCGGACTGCTCTCCGATGCGGGCGACGGTATGTTGCAACCCGGTGGTACAGAGCGAGCCGATGCGTTACGACAGCGTGCCGAACGGCTGCTCGCGGCCCGGGTTGGCGTCGGAAATGCGGTTGTAGAGGTATCTGTCGATACGGTGACAGAGACCGAATCAATTACCGAGCGGCGGTTTGACCCTGATAGCAGGATCGCCATCAGTACCGAGGTGACTGAAAGCGCAAGCACCTCGACCGACAGCCAAGGTGGAGATGTGACCGTGGCCTCTAATCTGCCGGACGGTGACGCTGCCGGAGGTGGTGGCGTTTCGAGCAATGAAAACAGCGAGAATCGAACCCTTACCAATTATGAGGTTTCAGAAACGCAGCGGCAGCTTGTGCGTGCACCGGGGGCAGTCAGGCGGCTAACAGTGGCCGTACTGATCAACGATGTAACAACGATTGCTGAAGATGGCACCGCGACCACTGCTCCACGCAGTGATGATGAACTTGCCGCTTTGCAGGAACTCGTCGCCACGGCGGTCGGCCTTGATACCAGTCGCGGCGATGTAATTACCCTACGGTCCATGGCTTTTGATCCAATCGTGCCCCTGGGAACAGAGGTTTCAGCAGAAAGCTCTAGCCTTCCGCTCGACATGATGCAGTTGATCCAGATTGCTGTTCTGGCCGTTGTCGCCCTGATTCTCGGGCTCTTCGTGGTACGCCCTATTCTGGCACCGGGCGGTCAGTTGGCAGCGCCTGGCGCGCTGGCCGTACTACCTGAACCAGAAGAGGAAGGCCCACCTGAAATGGCGATGGGAATGAGTGACGATGCGGTCAATGATTTTCTCGGTGGTGATATTGGAATGATGGGCGGGATGGACGACGATCCGGTCTCACGCCTAAGGCAAATGATTGCAGAACGGGAAACGGAGACCATCCAGATCTTGCAGGACTGGATTGAGGATCCCGCTCCGCGGGAGCGGGCCTGATGTCGCGTAGCCTGTCACTTGAGTCTTTCGAAGACGTTCTGAGCAATGACGCCGCGCCTAACGCTGACTTCAACGAAGGGTACGAGGCTGGGCTGGCCGCCGGTGCCGCAGTGGCGCAAGCCGACACAGAGGCGCTGAACGCGGCTGTTGTTCAGGCGATTGCTGACATTGATTTCACCTATGCAGAGGCGCGGGGGCAAGTTCTCAGTGCGCTGACCCCACTCTTTACGACCATTGCAGAGCGTATCCTGCCCCACTGCGTCAGCAAGGGTTTTGCTACGGAATTGGCCGCAATGCTGGTCGAGGCGGCGGAGGCCGACACATCCGCAGAGATAATCTTGCATGTGCATCCAGATCAGCAGGCAGCAATCGAAACGGCGATTCAAAACATTGCCACTGCTGTCACGGTTACTGCAGATCCGGCGCTGAGCGTGCACGCGGTCTGGATCAAAAGCGGGCGGCAGGAAACGCTACTGGACATTGATGTGCTTCTTCAGCGGATCAACGAAATTCTTGGCGCCATTCAAACCACTGAAAACAGGATAGATTCCTATGGATGATACCCCGAACCCCCTGCATGGGCCCGACGACAACCATCCGCTGCAGCGTATACCGATTGAAATTTCCGTCTCTGTCGGCAAGGCGCGACCGCTTGTGCGTGACCTGCTGAGCTTGGGCGAAAATGCTGTCCTACCGCTGGATAAGCGGATTGAAGATCCGGTGGAACTCTACATCGGGGACAAGCTGATTGCGCGCGGGGAATTGCAGGAATTGGAAGGGGGCGAGCCGGGGCAACTGGCTGTTCGCCTGACAGAGGTCGCGTCAGACAAGGGCGAGTTAAGCTGATTTTCATGCGCCAGCCATGCATCTGGATCGTGCTACTCACGGCTGCCACGCTGCTGGCGGCAAGTCCGGCAGTGGCGCAGGACCTGTCCATCACGCTGGGCGATGACGGCTCGCTCGCTACTCGCTCAGTCCAGCTTCTTGTTCTGATCACTGTGCTTAGCCTTGTGCCCGGCATCGCGATCATGGTGACCTGTTTTCCTTTCATCGTAACTGTCTTCGCAATTTTACGGCAGGCGATTGGGTTGCAGCAATCTCCGCCGAACATGCTACTGATCAGCCTCGCCTTGTTTTTGACCTACTTCGTGATGGAGCCTGTGTTCCAAGATGCATGGCAGCGCGGAATTGGCCCGCTGTTGAATGATGAGATTGAACTTGAAGAGGCGTTCATGCAAGCCATGACGCCGCTGCGCGCCTTCATGTCGGCTAGGATCGACCCGGATACATTTGCAGCCTTGGCCGATCTGCGGCCAGATGTGGGTGCTACAACCGTGCTAGAAGATGCGCCGCTGTCCGTTGTCGTGCCGTCTTTCCTGCTAAGCGAGATGGAGCGGGCTTTTCAGGTCGGATTTCTGATCTTTATTCCGTTCCTGATCATCGACCTTGTGGTCGCGGCAGTGCTGATGTCGATGGGCATGATGATGGTACCGCCTGCCATTGTTTCACTGCCGTTCAAGCTGGCCTTTTTCGTCGTGGCAGACGGCTGGGGTTTGATCGCCTCCAGCCTTGTGCGAAGCTACGGATAGTCGCCAATTTCCGCTCTGACGGTCAAAGCAAATTGCCGAGCGTAATTGCGCTTGTTGCTAATACGGCTCCCAGCGCCATCCAGGCAATACGCGCCTTGCGCCGCTGCGGCTTAGGCGGCGGGGGCGGATTATTCAGACGGATCAGCGCCTGCTCTGCCAGCCGGGGCAGTTGTGGACCAAAGCGTGACAGAATGCGGGTGGTCTTTGCCAAATCGCGCATTAACGCCTGCGGGCCAATGGACTGTTTGATGTAATCTTCCACCACGGGTTTGGCGACCTGCCAGATATTCATATGCGGGTCAAGCGACCGCGCCACGCCTTCCACCACAACCATAGTGCGCTGCAATAGGATCAACTCAGTCCGGGTTTCCATCCCAAAGCGTTCGGTCACCTCGAACAAGTAGCTCAGCAAGCGGGCCATCGAAATCCGGCTGGCGTCCATACCGAAAATTGGCTCTCCCACAGCACGCAAGGCCCGGGCGAATTCATCCACATCTTGGTTAGCGGGCACGTAGCCCGCCTCGAAATGTACCTCGGCAACACGCTGGTAATCCTTGCGAATAAATCCGAACAGGATTTCGGCATAGACGCGGCGGGTATATTCGTCGATCCGGCCCATGATCCCAAAATCATAGGCGATAATATCACCATTCGCGGCAACCTTCAGGTTTCCCTGATGCATATCGCCATGGAAAAAACCGTCGCGCAGCGCATGGTTCAGAAACAGTTGCAACACACGGGTGGCAAGCGCACGGCGGTCATGGCCCGCCGCGTCCAGCGCATCATTGATGCCGATATTCGTGCCCTCTGCCCAGCCAAGCGTCATCACCCGGCGACTGGACAGATGCCAGCGTACCATGGGAACCTGAAAGCCTGCATCACCTTCGGTATTGGCGGCGAATTCGCCAGCGGCACTGCTTTCCAGTCGTAGATCAAGTTCACCCCGGACGACACCTTCGAAATGGGTGATCACATCCATCGGGCGCAACCGGCGAGAGGCCGGCGAAAGCACTTCAATCGCGCGCGCGGCGAAATAAAATGCATCAATGTCGCGCTGGAACGCACGTTCGATTCCGGGGCGTAGAATTTTAACGGCAACAGCTTCGCCGGTGTCGGCCAGATGTGCCTTATGTACCTGTGCCAACGATGCAGCGGCCACAGGCTCGGAAAACGTTGAAAACAGCTGATCGAAAGGCGCGCCCAACTCACGCTGGATCGTCTCTTTCGCCTCGCGCATGGAAAACGGGGGCAGCTTGTCTTGCAGCACGCGCAGCTGTACCGCCAGCTCTTCGCCCACCACGTCGGGTCGGGTCGATAAAACTTGCCCAAATTTGATATAAGCGGGGCCAAGCGCGGTCAGCGCACGCGGCGCAGGGGGCATTGTCGGATCGCCCTTGTAACCCAGCCAGCGGAACGGCCAGACCAGCGCGCGAAAGGTGATACGCAGCAATGGCCCCGCTTCAAACGCGTCCAGCACGATATTCATCGCGCCGGTGCGTTCGAACGTGGCGCCAGTCCGGATGAGGCGGAGGATATTATGCGGGCCGCGCAAGTTACAATTTCCAGCCAGAATGCAGGCAGGCAACGCCCATGGTCAGATTGCGGTACTTCGCATTTTCGAACCCCGCGGCGCGGATCATCGCCAGAAAGCTGTCCTGATCAGGGAATTTTCGGATCGATTCGACCAGATACTGATAGCTGTCCCGGTCGCCTGCAATCATCTGCCCCATGCGTGGAATCACGTTAAAGGAATAGGCGTCATATGCGGCCTGCATCATCGGGTTCGGCAGTTGACTGAATTCCAGCACCATCAACCGGCCACCCGGTTTCAGCACGCGATAAGCCTCGGCCAGCGCATCCTGCGGGCGGGTCACATTCCGGATGCCAAAGCTGATCGTGTAGACATCGAATGTATTCGCCTCGAACGGCAGGGCCATCGCATCGCCCACCACCCAATCAAGGCTGTCGGACATATCGGCAGCCTCGGCCCTTTTGCGCCCTTCGACCAGCATCGGCTCTGTCAGGTCCAGCACAGTCGCATGCCCATGGCCCGCGCGTTTCAGAAACCGAAAAGAAATGTCACCAGTCCCGCCCGCCACATCCAGCAATTGCTGGCCGGGACGCGGGGCGAGCCAATCCATCATCGCATCTTTCCAGATACGGTGCACGCCGCCGGACATCACGTCATTCATGATGTCATATTTGCTCGCCACGGATGAAAAGACGCCCTGTACGCGCCCTGCCTTTTCATCCTCGCGGACGGTTTCAAATCCGAAATGGGTGGTGTTATCGGTCGGCTCGGTCATGGTTTGCTTTCGCGTGAATTCTGTTTCTGACGTATACGCAGTTAGCGCCAGAGACAAATGGTCAATCTGCCACGCCAACGGGCTATGGGCATTCTTCATCAGTTCACCTAGATATATAGCCTGATTTTTGAAAGGCGCGCTGCGATGCCCGAATTGCCCGAGGTTGAAACCGTCAAAGCCGGTCTTGCCCCCGTTACGGAAGGCCAGATTATTGCGCGTGCCGATGTGAACCGGCCCGACCTGCGCTGGCCTTTTCCGCCCGATATGGCGGCGCGGCTACAGGGACGGCGCATCGACCGGCTGCGTCGACGCTCCAAATATATTCTGGCCGATCTGGACAGCGGGGAAACCCTGTTGATCCATCTGGGCATGTCAGGGCGGATGCTGATATCTGGCCATACGGTCGGCGAATTTCATCACCCACATCCGACCCCGGCCAAGCATGATCATGTCGTCCTGCATATGGCGAACAGCGCGCGGATCACCTTCAACGACGCACGGCGCTTCGGTGCAATGGATCTGATGGCGACGGCAGAGCAAGAGGATCACTGGCTATTGCGCGATCTTGGGCCTGAACCTTTGGGTAACACCTTTAACGAAGCCTATCTGATTGACCGTTTGCAGGGGCGCAACACGCCGATCAAGACCGCCCTGCTTGACCAGCGGATCGTGGCGGGGCTCGGCAATATCTATGTATGCGAGGTGCTGTTTCGGGCCGGGATAGATCCGCGCCGAAAGGCTGGGCAGATCAGCGCCAAACGGGTCGCAATGCTGGTCCCGCTGATCCGCGATGTCCTGTCGGAAGCCATTGAGGCTGGCGGATCATCACTGCGTGATTACCGGCAGGCGGATGGGGAGCTGGGGTACTTCCAGCATGTTTTTAAGGCTTATGACAAGGCAGATGCGCCCTGCGTAACCCCCGGATGTGAAAAGACAATCCAGCGAATCGTGCAATCGGGACGCTCAACTTTCTTTTGCCCGCAATGCCAAAGATAACTTGATCCGGCCCCGCGCTTTGCTAAGCACTAGTGTCAGACCAGCGCGAAAAGGGACAGCAGCATGGCGTTTGAGACAATCATTGTGGATGTCGAAGATGATATCGCGACTATCACACTCAACCGGCCCGATGCGCTGAACGCGCTCAACAGCACATTGCTGGGCGAATTATGCACCGCTTTGGAAGAGGCGGACGCTAATGACAAAGTCCGCTGCATCATCATAACCGGTTCGGAAAAGGCATTTGCCGCCGGGGCGGATATCAGCGAAATGGCCGACAAAAGCTTTGTCGACATGTATACCTCGCGGTTCTTCCAGAACGAAACCGACCGCTTTGCCCGCATTCGCAAGCCAATTATCGCGGCGGTTTCTGGCTATGCGCTGGGCGGAGGCTGCGAACTTGCAATGATGTGCGATTTCATCATCGCCGCTGATACCGCCAAGTTTGGCCAGCCAGAGATTAATCTGGGTGTGATTGCCGGGATGGGCGGCACCCAGCGGCTGACGCGCTTTGTGGGCAAGTCAAAAGCGATGGACATGCATCTGACCGGGCGGTTCATGAATGCAGAAGAGGCAGAGCGCAGCGGTCTGGTCAGCAGGGTTGTGCCCGCGAAAAAGCTGATGGCAGAGGCAAGGTCAGCCGCCGACAAGATTGCAGAGAAATCACAGATTGCCGCAATGGCCGCCAAGGATGCTGTGGACCGGGCCTTTGAGACGACGCTCACCGAAGGGCTGAATTACGAACGCCGCCTGTTTCAGGCAATGTTCGCCACGGATGATCAAAGCGAAGGCATGACGGCGTTTACTGAAAAGCGCGAAGCACAGTTCCGCGACAAGTAAGTGTGCCCAGGTGCCGCGTCGGATAGGAAAACATCTCAAACACAGTTGACTCGGTCACGCGGACAGCTTAGTGCCGCCGCCATACATGCGCGTGAGGCCCGCCTAGGCCAGACACACCGGTACTGAACCCGGTCGGGGCATTCTGCGCTATCGAAATCTTTATGCACCCGACGAAGGGAAAGACCACATGGCAAATACGCCCCAGTCCAAAAAACGCGCCCGCCAAAATGCGGCCCGCTTTGCTGTCAACAAAATGCGCCGTTCGCGTATCCGCACTTATCTGCGCATTGTAGAAGAGGCGATCGCCTCTGGTGACCAGAAAGCAGCGGCTGCCGCGCTGAAAGCGGCGCAGCCAGAGCTGATGCGCGGCGTCACCAAAGGTGTTGTGCACAAGAACACGGCTTCGCGGAAAATTTCGCGCCTGTCATCGCGTGTCAAGGCACTCGGCTGATCGGCAGAAACCGGCTGATTCTGGCCGGAAGTATATGACCAAAGCGCGCCCTGATGGGGCGCGCTTTTTTGTTGCGGTGTTGCCCCATTGCGCAGGTTGCGTAGCTTTTTAAGGGGCTGGTAGATTCTTTTCAGGCAATCACTGAGTCAAGGGCGATGTTATGTTGAAGGTGCCCCAATCAGCTTGCTAGTTTATGCCAACGATTCACATCGTTCCGGGGGGACATGGAAGAAACCGACGGTTTGTTGGGGTGTTTGATACAAGGCTTTACGCCGTGCAATCGCCCAGCAAACGTTGGCTTCATACATTAGGTGGCGTCGGCATCGGCAGTGTAATGCTGTGATACCATGCTGTCTTGTGTCTGCAACGTTGCCGGGGGTCTGCTCCCTTCGCAATGGCTGCTGGTCTATGTTCTTTTGTCTGCCATTTGGCGGCGGCATTTGCGTTTTCGCAAGGGTCGTCTCTGGAACCTATGGATTTTGTAAAAGGCCTTCTGCCGGGGTGGGGACCCCCTGGTCGCGGTAAGGTTTGTGCTGGTGAGATGGTTAACGCAGGGGGGTGCGCCCCGATGTGTGTAGTGTAAAGTTGAATACGTGGGACAAAGGGCAAAAATGACCAACGACATCTGGGCAAAGGTGCTCGCGGCATTGAAGGGCGCGATTGGGACGAACAACTTTTCCAATTGGATCGAACCATTGGAATTCGCACAGCTTGCTGGCGGCATCGCGACGTTCCACGTCCCGACGAATTTCATCGGCAACTATGTGTCCCAGAATTTCGGTGATCAGATCATCTATCACATGAACAAACAGGGGCAGGATGTGCAGCGCCTGCGCTTCACCGTACCAAGCACGACCCACACTGCCGCGCCAACTCCCAAAGCCCGGCCCGTCGCCAAGGCAACGGCCACGGAAGACATCTCTGGCGCACCACTGGATGCGCGGTTCACATTCGATACGTTTGTTGTTGGCAAACCCAACGAGCTCGCCCATGCTGCGGCACGCCGCGTGGCCGAAGGTGGCCCTGTCACCTTTAACCCGCTGTTCCTTTATGGTGGCGTCGGTCTGGGGAAAACCCACCTGATGCATGCCATCGCGCATGAGCTAAAGCAGCGCTCGCCTGAATTGAACGTGCTCTACCTGTCCGCCGAGCAGTTCATGTACCGCTTCATCACCGCCCTGCGTGAACGCAAGATGATGGATTTCAAACAGCTGTTCCGTTCGGTCGATGTGCTGATGGTCGATGACGTGCAGTTCATCGGTGGCAAAGACAGCACACAGGAAGAGTTCTTTCACACTTTCAATGCGCTGGTGGACGGGCAAAAGCAGATCATCATTTCGGCCGACCGTGCCCCCGGCGAGATCAAGGATTTGGAAGAGCGGATTAAATCTCGTCTGCAATGCGGGCTGGTCGTTGATCTGCACCCGACCGATTATGAACTCCGCTTGGGCATTCTGCAGTCCAAAGTCGGCGTTTATGCCGCCCAATACCCCGAATTGGTTATCGCCCCCGGCGTGCTGGAATTCCTCGCCCATCGGATTTCCACCAATGTGCGCGTGCTTGAAGGTGCGCTGACCCGGCTCTTCGCCTTTGCCTCGCTTGTAGGTCGCGAAATCACGCTGGAACTGACGCAGGACTGCCTGTCGGATGTGCTCAAAGCCTCGGACCGCAAGGTTACGGTCGAGGAAATCCAGCGGAAAGTGTCCGAACACTACAACATCCGGCTGTCCGATATGATCGGGCCAAAGCGGGTGCGCAACTACGCGCGGCCACGCCAGATTGCCATGTATCTTGCCAAGCATATGACCAGCCGCTCTCTGCCTGAGATCGGACGCCGGTTTGGCGGGCGCGATCACACCACCGTTATGCACGGGGTGCGCCGCATCGAAGAGCTAAAGGCGACAGACAGCCAAATGGCCGATGATCTGGAACTGTTGCGCCGCGCGCTTGAAGAATAGCCCCAGCGCCCTGAAAAGGGGCGATTCCGCCTGAACGCCCCACCGCATTCGGCGAGTTTCTGCACTTGCATTATAGGCTGTGGTTTGCGCTGGACGCGGGCCACCAACCATGAGCAACCTGCAACAGGGGAGGCCATGAACGGAGCGGTGGCCATGACGGAACGATTTGCAGCGCAGTACCTCTGGGGCGGGATCTTTCCCCGGCGCGAGGTGGATGCCGATATTTTTCAGGATGGCGAAATATCGACTGCCCTGACCCACATCACTTACAAACTTTACCAGCCGCCGCGGCTTGCCCGCGACCCGGCGGTGGTGGTGATGCTGCATGGCTGCACCCAAACGGCCGAGGATTTTGCCCAAGGCACCCGCATGAACCGTTACGCCGACAGCCACGGCTTTCTGGTCATTTATCCGCAGCAAAATCTGTCGGCCAATATGAAACGCTGCTGGAACTGGTTCAATCCGCGCAATCAGGGACAATCGGGTGAGGCTGCGACCGTCATGCAGATCGTTGATGACGTGATTGCCGCCCATGATCTGACGACGCCGCAAGTTTTTGTTGCGGGGCTTTCGGCAGGTGCCTCGCTCGCCGCTATTCTGGGGCGGGCTTATCCTGACAGGATCAACGCGATTGGGATTCATGCAGGCGTCCCAATGGGCGCGGCGCGGACCGTGCCGGGGGCGTTTCACGCGATGGAAAATGGCGATACGGGCGAAATCGGGCCCGGCCCCACGCGCGCCATTATCTTTCAGGGTGACGCGGACACGACCGTTGTGCCTGCGAATGGTGACCGGATCGCCTTTGCGCCAGAGGCAAAGGTCACACGGCGCAGGCTATTTTCAGGCTGGCGCTGGTGCCACCGGCACCTGATCGGGGCGACCGCAGACAACGCGCGCGCAGAATATTGGAAAGTGGCGGGGCTGGATCACGCGTGGTCGGGCGGGAACCCGGCAGGCAGCTATGCCGACCCACGTGGTCCCCACGCCACACGCGAAATGATACGTTTTTTCTTTGGCTACCGGCGGTCAATCTATCCTCTGGTTGCTGCGATGTTGTTTCTGCGCCGATACCTGCGTTGAATGAGCCAGAAAAGCATCGGTCCTGACCCTTTGCGCCCCCGCAGGGCTTGACCCTGCGCAGTCCCTGCCTGACAGTCGCAAAAAACACCTTGAGCCGCCGTGGAAATGCAGTAGATTTCGCGTCCCGGCAGCCCCGGCCATCAAGATATGCGGAGATTGGGACATGAAATTCAGCATCGAGCGCGCGGTTCTTCTCAAAGCGGTGGCCCAGGCCCAATCCGTGGTCGAGCGGCGCAATACAATTCCGATCTTGGCCAACGTGCTGATCGAAGCCGAAGGCGACGATGTGCAGTTCCGCGCAACCGATCTGGACATTGAGGTCGTCGACCGCGCTCCGGCCAAGGTTGAACGCGCTGGTGCCACAACAGTCGCTGCGGTGACACTGAATGAAATCGTGCGCAAACTGCCTGACGGCGCGCTGGTGACGCTGAGCGAAGACAGCACCGCCGGACGGCTCACGATCGAGGCTGGACGATCCAATTTCTCTCTCGCGACGCTGCCCAAAGAAGACTTCCCAGTCATGGCGTCCTCGGAATACAGCGCGAATTTCGCCGCCCCCGCGCCAGTGCTGCGGCGGCTGTTCGACAAGTCGAAATTCGCCATCTCGACCGAGGAAACACGCTACTATCTTAACGGCGTCTACATGCATGTGGCGGACGGGGATGGTGGCAAAATGCTGCGCTGTGTGGCGACCGACGGGCACCGGCTTGCCCGGATTGACGCGGATCTGCCCGACGGGGCCGCCGATATGCCCGGCGTGATTGTGCCGCGTAAGACCGTGGGCGAGCTGCGCAAACTGCTGGAAGACGACGAGATGCAGATTGCCGTCTCCGTCTCGGAAACGAAAATCCGCTTTGCCACACCTGATATCACCCTCACATCCAAGGTCATTGATGGTACCTTCCCCGACTACACCCGCGTTATCCCGCAGGGCAACACCCGCAAGCTGGAAGTCGATGCAACCGAATTCGCCAAGGCGGTGGACCGCGTTGCAACAGTGTCTTCTGAACGCTCGCGCGCGGTGAAACTGGCGCTTGATGAAGACCGGCTGGTGCTGTCCGTGAACGCGCCCGACAGCGGTGCGGCCGAAGAAGAGCTGGCCGTCGCCTATTCCGACGAACGGCTCGAAATCGGGTTCAACGCGAAATACCTGCTGGAAATCGCCAGTCAGGTAGACCGGGAAAACGCCGTGTTCATGTTCAATTCTTCCGGTGACCCGACGCTCATGCGCGAAGGTAACGACACCAGCGCGATCTATGTCGTGATGCCGATGCGCGTGTGACAGGGTCAAAAATTTGCAAAATTTTTGGAAGCAGGATTTTTGAAAATCCTGATCAGCGCCCATGACACAGCTTGCGCTTTCCAAACTGACGCTTTCGCATTTTCGCAGCCATAAACGCGCGGTTCTTGATCTTGACCCGCGCCCGATGGCGATTTTCGGGCCAAACGGGGCGGGCAAAACCAACCTGTTAGAGGCCGTCTCGCTGCTGTCGCCCGGTCGCGGTTTGCGCCGTGCGGCAGCTGATGACCTGACCCGCAGGCCAGAGGCATTAGGCTGGAAGATTACCGCGCAACTGCAATCCCTGCACCAGACACATGAAATCGAAACCTGGGCCGAGGCCGGAAACCCACGCCAGCTGCGCATTGATGACAAGGCCGCGCCGCAGGTCGCATTGGGGCGGATCGCGCGCATTCTCTGGCTGGTGCCCGCTATGGACCGACTTTGGATCGAAGGGGCTGAAGGGCGGCGACGCTTTCTTGACCGCGCCACGCTCAGTTTCGAACCAACCCATGCGGATGCGGTGCTGAGCTATGAAAAGGCGATGCGCGAACGTAACCGTCTGTTAAAAGACATGGTGCGCGACCCGCATTGGTATACGGCACTTGAGGCGCAGATGGCTGAATCCGGGGCCGCCATGCACCGTAACCGCGCCGATGCGATCCTGCTACTGACCCAAGCGCAAAGCGAAGCGCAGACCGCTTTCCCAACCGGCCTGCTCGATCTGATCCACCCGGACCCGGCTTGTGATGCCCCCGATGATGCTGCGGCGCTACAGGCCGCGTTGAAAGAAAACCGCTCGCGCGACATGGCCGCCGGGCGCAGCCTGATCGGACCGCACCGCGCCGATCTAAAGGCTGTCTTTGCAGATAAAGGCGTTGCCGCAAAGGATTGCTCGACCGGCGAACAAAAGGCGCTGTTAATCAGCCTGATCCTCGCAAACGGACGGGCGCTCGCCCGCGATTTCGGCGCGCCGCCGATCCTGTTGCTGGATGAGGTCGCAGCCCATCTTGACGCCACCCGCCGCGCCGCGCTTTATGATGAAATCTGCGCCCTCGGCGCGCAGGCCTTCATGACCGGCACCGGGCCAGAGCTTTTCGCCGAACTGGGCAGCCGGGCCCAATTTACCGAAGTAACCGATGAAAACGGCCTCTCAACCGTCACCAGAAAGGACAGCGCATGACCCCGCAACGTGTCACCCTGATCACCCTTGGCGTCGCTGATTTGACCCGGTCCAAGACATTTTACGCCGCGCTCGGCTGGGTGCCGACTTCGGATGAGGGTGAGGTCGTCTTCTATCAGATCAACGGCATGGTGTTGGGCTTTTTTGGGCTGGAACCACTGGCCAAGGATCAGGGCCGCCCGGATGCAAAGCTGGGAACCGGCGCGATGACGTTGGCCCAGAATTTCGAAACCGAGGCCGAAGTTGACGCCGCCTACGCGCAGGCCATCGCGGCTGGGGCAGAGGCGTTGAAAGCACCAGAAAAGGTATTCTGGGGTGGTTATTCGGGCTACTACGCTGATCCCGACGGACATGTGTGGGAGGTCGCGCATAACCCATTCTGGCCGCTCAACACGGATGGCAGCCTGACGCTGCCCGCACCTGATGCAGATTGAACGAATTGACGAAATGCGGCTGTGCCCAGCGGATGAGGGACAGATCGCCAACCTGCTTGGCGCGGCCTTCGACAGTGATTTCGGCGGGCGGTCGTTCTGCCAGCAACGCCCGCATCTTCGTTTGGTGACCCGGCAGGATGACCGGATCGTCGGGCATATGGGGATCGACCTGCGCGATATTCGCATGGGCGATACGGCCGTAACTGTTGCCGGGCTAGGCGATGTCGCCACCGACGCCGCCTGCCGGGGGCAGGGGATCGCGTCGGCCCTTTTGCGGGCGGCGATTGCCGAGGTAAAGCAAAGCCCGGCGCAGTTCTTCATCCTCTTCGGGGATGCGCCCCTCTATGCGGGCAATGGGTTTCAAGCCATGACAAATACGATCCGGTTCATCTCGCTGCTTCATAACAGGACCCATGCGATCTACGAGCAGCCCAGCGACGGGCTAATGGTCTTACCGCTGGACAATCTCGCCTGGGACCCTGACGCGCTGATTGATCTTGTGGGGCACCCAATCTGATGACCGCGACACCTTGGGACCTGCTTCTCTACGCGGGCGCGCTTTTCATTCTGTTCATGACACCGGGGCCGGTCTGGGTGGCACTGCTCGCGCGGTCGCTATCGGGCGGGTTTCAGGCAGCTTGGCCGCTGGCGCTAGGGGTTGTCGTTGGCGATGTGCTCTGGCCACTGGTCGCGGTGCTGGGTGTCACATGGCTCGTCTCGGAATTCGCAGGCTTCATGGATGTGCTGCGCTGGGTCGCCGTGGTCGTGTTCGTCGTGATGGGCATCGCGCTGATCCGCAACGCGGATAAAACGATCGGCTCCGACAGCCGTCTGACGCGGCCGGGTATGTGGGCGGGGTTTCTTGCAGGGCTCGCAGTAATCCTCGGTAATCCCAAGGCCATCCTGTTCTACATGGGGGTACTGCCGGGCTTTTTCGATCTGACGCAGGTGACCGTGCTGGATATTCTCGCCATCTGCTTTCTCAGCTTCCTGATCCCGCTTTTGGGGAACCTGGTGCTTGCGGCCTCTGTCGACAGGGTGCGCAGCCTGATGACCTCGCCCGGTGCGATCCGGCGGATGAACATAACAGCGGGCGGGCTTCTGATCGCCGTTGGCGTCGTGATTGGGTTTACTTAGGCGCGGCCAGCCAGGCATGCAGATAAGGGCGCAAGCGTTCTTCATGCGTGCCTGCATCATGCAGCGCGCAGAATTTCAGCGCCATCGCCTGCACTGCAAAGGCCTGAAATCCTTCGGCCAGCAGCACCGCATCCACATCACTGCGGATCACGGTTCCCTGTAGCCGGGCAATCCATGTGGCCACCAGTTCAGTCTGATGCAGAAAGTTGAGCGAGATCAGCTCAGTCGTTTCAATCGCCGCGGCACCGGAAAAACGTATGACCACATCAAAAACCACGCGGTCCTGCGCCATATAGTCCATTAGCACGGCAAAGGCATCGGTTATGCTGTCAATGCTTTCCGGCGCGGGGCGGGCGGCGATCTCTGACAGGATGCGCTCCATCTGCTCGCCGATCAGCAGGGCCATCAGGCGGTCTTTATCCTCAAAATGGGAAAAGAACGTCCCCTTTGCGACCTGCGCACGGGCAACCACATCTTCTACGCGCAACGTTTCAAATCCAGCCTTTTGCACAATCGTGCGTGCGGCATCGATCAGCTTTTGGCGTGTGGCAAGGCGGCGTTTTTGCGGTGCGCGTGTCTCCATACGTACAGATATCGCAGATTGTTTGACCGTGGTCAAATTTAGTAATTGACCACGGTCAATTTTTGACTCTATAAAATGACCATAGTCAATTTAAGGAATCCGATATGACACAAAAACGCATCCTCATCCTCGACGGGAATCCCGGCGAAGCATCACTGTCACGCTATTTTGCTGACAGTTATGGAAATGCAGCAAAGCAGGCAGGGGCCAAAATTCGGCTGCACCACCTATCAGAAATGGCATTTGATATGGATTTCGGGAAGGGAAACTACACCCAGTTCAAAGCGCTTGAAGCGCCTTTAGAGGCATTCATGACGGATCTTGAATGGGCCGAACACATTGTCATAATGACACCTTTGTGGTGGGGCGGACTGCCCGCCAAGCTGAAAGGGCTTTTTGATCGGGCCTTGCTACCCGGGCGGGCCTTCAACACACGCGTCAGCACCCGGCTGGGCATGCCGACGCCAATGTTAACGGGCAAGACAGCGCGGGTGATTGTCACATCGGACACCCCTGCGTGGTTCGAACGGCTGATCTACAAACAGGCCTTCATGCACCAAACGACAAAACAAATCCTCGGATTTGTCGGCATCAAACCCACCCGTTACACGTGGTTTTCCCCGGCGAGCGAGGCAACAGAACAGCAAGTCAGACGCTGGTCAAAAACCGTAAGCAATCTTGGGAAAATCGCAGCCTGAATCCTGTTGGAATAAGTTCTTCCAAAACCACAAAATCTTGTGTCATTCGCGTGACAACCTCCCCCAAAACGCATATATTTTGGGCAAGAAGTTACGGGACAAGTTACATGGCCGAAGATAACAAGAACAACCAAGAATATGGCGCCGATTCTATCAAGGTTCTCAAAGGGTTAGAAGCCGTCAGAAAGCGCCCCGGTATGTATATCGGGGATACTGACGATGGCTCTGGCCTGCACCACATGGTGTATGAAGTCGTCGACAACGGCATTGACGAAGCATTGGCCGGTCATGCCGACCATGTTTACGTGAAAATCAACGCCGACGGGTCGGTCACCGTCGGCGATAACGGGCGCGGTATTCCGGTCGGCATCCACGAAGAAGAAGGCGTTTCCGCGGCCGAGGTTATTATGACCCAGCTCCACGCGGGCGGGAAATTCGACAGCAACTCTTACAAGGTCTCGGGCGGCCTTCACGGCGTGGGCGTGTCGGTGGTCAACGCGCTGTCCGATTTCCTTGAACTGCGCATCTGGCGCGACGGCAAGGAGCATTACGCCCGGTTCGAAGGCGGCTTCACCAAAGAACATCTGCGCGTCGAAGGCGACGCCAATGGTCGCAAAGGCACAGAGGTCACCTTCCTCGCCTCGACAGAGACATTCAGCAACCGGGATTACGAATTCCACACGTTGGAAAAACGGCTGCGCGAACTGGCCTTTCTGAACTCCGGCGTGCGGATCATCCTCGAAGATCTGCGGCCTGCTGAGCCGCTCAAAGTGGATTTATACTATGAAGGTGGCGTTAAGGAATTCGTAAAATACCTCGACCGCTCCAAGACCCCGCTGATGGACGCGCCGATTTATGTTGTCGGTGAACGTGACGATATCGGGGTTGAGGTCGCGATGTGGTGGAACGACAGCTACAATGAAATGGTGCTGCCCTTCACCAACAATATCCCCCAGCGCGATGGGGGGGCCCATTTGGCTGGTTTCCGTGGCGCTTTGACCCGCGCAATTGCGAAATATGCTGCTGAGACCGGGATCTCGAAAAAAGAAAAAGTGTCGCTGACCGGGGATGATGCCCGCGAGGGGCTGACCTGTGTGTTGTCGGTCAAAGTGCCGGATCCAAAATTTTCCAGCCAAACCAAAGACAAACTCGTCAGTTCCGAGGTCCGTCCCGCAGTGGAAAACCTGGTGGGTGAAAAACTGAACGAGTGGTTTGAAGAAAATCCACAGGTTGCCAAAATGATCATATCAAAGATTGTTGAAGCCGCCGCCGCGCGAGAGGCAGCGCGCAAAGCCCGCGAAATCCGACGCAAATCGGCGATGGACGTGAATTTCAACGCGTCAAAGCTGAAAGATTGCTCCGAAAAAGACCCTTCGAAGACCGAAGTTTTCTTGGTGGAGGGTGACTCTGCCGGCGGCTCCGCCCAGACCGGGCGCGACCGGAAAACACAGGCAATCCTGCCCCTGCGCGGTAAAATCCTGAACGTGGAACGGGCGCGGTTCGACCGGATGCTGTCCAGCCAAGAGGTCGGCAACCTCGTCATGGCGCTTGGCACCGGCATCGGGCGTGACGAATTCAACATCGATAAACTGCGCTACCACAAGGTGGTCATCATGACCGATGCTGACGTGGATGGCGCACACATCCGGACCTTGCTGCTCACGTTCTTCTTCCGGCAAATGCCAGAGCTGATTGAAGGCGGATACCTCTACATCGCGCAGCCCCCGCTCTACAAAGTGTCACGCGGCAAGTCAGAGGTTTACCTCAAGGATCAGGCCGCGATGGATGAATATCTGATCGAACAGGGCATTGACGGCGCGATGCTGCGGCAGGGCAATGGCGAAGAAATCGCTGGGGCCGATCTGCGCCGTGTCGTGGATGACGCGCGCCAGCTCAAACGTGTGCTGGACGCATTCCCGACCCACTACCCGCGCCATATTCTGGAACAGGCCGCCATCGCCGGGGCCTTTGTGCCCGGCGCGGTTGATTCTGATTTGCAAGGCGTGGCGGACCGGGTGGCCAAACGGCTGGACCTGATTGCATTGGAATGGGAACGCGGCTGGCAGGGGCGGATCACACAAGATCACGGCATTCGTCTGGCCCGCATCCTGCGCGGCGTGGAAGAGGTGCGCACGCTGGACGGTCCGCTGCTCCGCTCGGGCGAGGCGCGCAGAACCGGCTCCTTCACCCAAGGCTTGCAGGACGTCTACAACCTGCCTGCGACGCTCGTGCGCAAAGACCGCAGCCAACTTATCCATGGCCCGCTTGATCTGCTGAAAGCGATCCTCGAAGAAGGCGAAAAGGGTCTTTCGCTACAGCGCTACAAAGGGCTGGGTGAGATGAACCCAGACCAGCTCTGGGAAACAACATTGGACCCCGATGCACGCACGCTCTTGCAAGTCAAAATCGATGACGTCGCCGAAGCGGACGACCTGTTCACCAAGCTCATGGGCGACGTGGTCGAACCACGGCGCGAATTCATCCAGAACAACGCGTTGAGCGTCGAAAATCTGGACTTCTGAACGTTGTAGGATCGCGCATAACCTTACGTTCGACCCAAAGGTTTGCGCGATTCACCCAATAGTTTGCGCTGCCCCCGTTTGAAGCATTTTTTTCAAGGTCGAATTTTCTGCATGATCGGTGTCGTTTTTTCCGACAGTGAATTTTTGCCGAGTAGTTCACGGCGAGCGACAGAGGATCGATTACTACTCTCTATGATGTCGGTGTGCGTCGGGAGCAGTTTGCGGGTTACCGCAAAGCCCTGCTCGGGACATAACGGATGTAGCATTCGGCCCTATGCCGCCGTTCACTCAGGACGCTGCGCCGCAATGCGGCACCTCCGAAACGGTCGTTCGGTCTCCGGTGCAGCATTTCTAAGTGTAAAATGGTGGCTATGTTGGCAATGCTGATATTGCTAAGCCGCGCCACTAATGGGAAAAAGGGTGAGCGTCGGCTTCATCACTTTCGTGAATCGATATGGCGAAGCCGACACCATTCGCGATTATTTAGCCGCGAAGGAAAATATCGATGACTTTGCGCGCCAGGACGGCGCGCGCAACTGGACCATTCCGCTTGGGGTGGAATGGCGGATTATCGGCGGCACCTGAGGAGGTAGCGACATAGCACCATCAGATGGCAGGCCGCTTGAGATGAAGCCATGGAGGGAACCGAACAATGGACCAACAGAATACTGAGCCCTCGAACGAGGCCGCAGCGCTTGCTGATATTCTGAAATGGTCTGTCGATTTGCCCGGCTGGCAGCGCGACGCCTTGCGCCGGTTGTGCAGCCAGACCAAGTTGGAACCCGCAGATATCGCGGCGCTTGTCGCTGTCTGCAAGGGCAGCAATTCCGCAGCTCCGCTGGACGCCAGTCACATTCGTGATCCTGCTGCAAACCATGCGGTTGTTAGCCTCAGCGCCTTGCATGGACTATCGAATGTGAATGCACTCGCGCCTGGCGAGCAGCTGTCCTTCGGCAAGACCGGTCTTACCGTGATCTATGGTGACAATGGGGCTGGCAAATCCGGATACGCCCGCGTCCTCAAACAGCTTTGCCGGGCACGCTCACCGAAGGGTGATACCATCCTTCCGAATATCTATACTGGTGCAGGCGGCGTACCGACTGCCAGCATCGACTTCTTCATCGGCGGTCAGAAGCGAAACGCGACGTGGAATCAGGGTGGAGCGGTCGATCCTATGCTGTCCGCCGTCAGCGTCTTCGACTCCCGTACCGCCAATATCCATGTCGAGAACACCAACGATCTTGCCTATACGCCCCTTCCTCTCCGCATTCTCGCCGGCCTCGCGCAGGCGTGCCAGGATGTGAAAGCCGAACTTTCGGCCGAAATCCATAAGCTGCAACAGCAGACACCCGTCGTCCTCTCGAAACCCGAATGCAAGCCGGATACGGCGGTCGGCAAGATGATTGCCGGATTGTCTGGAAAGACCAAACCAGAAGCCATTGAGAAGCTGGCAGGCCTGAACGCGCAGGAAGACGCTCGGCTTCAAACCCTCATTTCCGACCTCGCCAGAGATCCCGCCCGGACAGTACGTCAGCTCCAGGCTAAGGAAACCCGTATTAATGCGGTGATCGAGCAGATAAGTAAATTGACCGCCGCCGCCTCTGACCAGAAACGGACCGCGCTCCGCGAGGCTCATGGGCGTCTTGCGACTGCGCGGGCGGCTGCGTTGGCCGCATCCGTCGATCTTTTCGCTGCGGAACCTCTCCCATACATTGGCTCGGACATCTGGAGAGCCCTGTGGGACGCGGCTCGAACCTATTCACGCGAAGCGGCCTATACCGAAAAGCCTTTTCCCGTGACGGACCCCGATGCCCATTGCGTCCTGTGCCAGCAGCCGCTCAGCGAGGAAGCCGCTAACCGACTGAGCAGCTTCGAAGCCTTCGTCCAGAACGAAAGCAAACGTCGTGAAGAGGAAGAAGCCGCAGCTTATGCCGAGCTGCTGGAGCAGCTATCCTCGCATAGCTTCCCCATGAAAGATCTCCCCTCGTTCGTCACTCTGATCCGCGACGATGTCGGCAAGGACGAGCTGGCGAAGACCATTCGCCGCCAGATCGTCCAGCTGTCCTGGCGACTACGGGCGGTGCTTCGAACCCACGCCGACGAGGTTTTGCATACGTTGCCGCCGGACGTGATCCCGACACCAGAGGAATTACGTGATGTGCTGGACGGGATCGCCACGCGCATCGAAGGCTTGGAATCGGAGGCAGGCTCTCCCCAACGTGCCGCCCTTATAAATGAGCGCGACGGCCTGGCCGACCGGAAGTGGCTCGGCGTTGTGCAAGCCGATGTTTTTGCCCAGATTGAGCGCCGCAAGGCCATCGAGGCCCTGGAAAAAGCCAGAAAGGACACGACCACAAATAAGATCACGACGCAGAGCGCCCGGATCGCCCAAGCTCTTGTGACCAATCGCCTGCGCGGCCGCTTCGCGACCGAAGTCGACAAGCTCGGCGTCGCCGGCCTCGCCATCGAGCTTCAACAGGCTAAGACCTCAGCGGGGGTGCCCTTTTTCTAGGTGCGTCTCATCAACAAACCGAGTGAACCCGTCGGTAAGGTTTTGAGTGAAGGCGAGCATCGTTGTGTAGCGCTCGCCGCCTTCCTCGCCGAGCTGTCGACCATCGACGCGCAGTCGGCCATCGTTTTCGACGACCCGGTTTCCTCTCTTGACCACCTGCACCGCGATCGGGTCGCCGCACGCCTGGCCGAAGCGGGTGCCACCCGCCAGGTGATCGTGTTTACGCACGACATGGCCTTTCTGCTGCTGCTCGACGAAGCCTGCCGTGCAACCAAGGATCGCGAGGCAACGCCGGTCGCGTACCGCCTGATTAGCCGTGGCACCGATAATTCTGGCTTTTGCCATCAGGATCCGCAAGCCAGCGTCATGCCGCTCGACAAGGTGGTCGACGGCATGAAGGCTCACCTCGCCAATTTGAAGATTCATCACGAGCGCGGCGACCAGGCGAAATGGTTGCGGGAGGTGACGTCCTTCCAAGACCAGCTTCGCACTTGCTGGGAGCGTGCGGTAGAAGAGGTAGTCGGACCTGTAATCCGTCGCTTGTCGCGCAAAATCGATACGACTGGCCTGATCAAGCTTACCATCCTCACGGACACAGACTGCGCTACGATGCGTGAGGCCTTCGGCCGTTGCTCCGCGCTCCTTCATAGTCAGCCCGGCAAAATCAATCCCCGCTTGCCCTCAGCGTCGGTGATCGAATGCGAAATCAGCGCGCTGGCGAACTGGATCGACGACATTCGAGCCCGCCAGGAGAAGGTTGCATGATGTTGCTCTGTCGCGCCAATGAGATGGCAGAAGAGGACCGGATAGTTGTCAACGACGATCGCGACATATTTGCCAGAATCAATGCTGATCAGGATCGGTCCCGATCTGCGAATCCTGGATGAGAGCGGCGCGCCGATTCCATTCCCCACCGCTGAGGCGTTTGCCTGGTTTTTCCATGAGTATGTGCATTACCTGCATAATATCTCGACGGCGAGCGGTATTGCCGCTTTCGTCAATACACTTGAGTTGTGGCGGTGCTTTCGCCCGACGATAGACGAAGGCGGCAATAGTCTCGGTTCGGCACCTTTAGAAGCCGAACGAAACCGGCATTTGCAGGAGCTAACTGCGTATCTGGACGGCGCTCGGCGTAAGAACGTGCCGCTGATAAAACGACTGGTTGATGTAGCCTCGGTCAAAGTGCTGTCGATGAGCAAATCGTCTGGCATAGTGACGAAACAGGGTACGCTGCTGTCCGTTGTCGTATGTGAAGCCGAAGCGATGGATAGGGGCGGACAGACCGAAGCGCTTACCGTTAAAATCGGAACCTTGGAGTTGCTGGAAGGCGCAGCTTGGCTTCTTGAAAAGAAAATGGCCGTTGCCATCGATCCCTGCGCAAATGTTGTGCCGCCGGCCGTCTTCCCGTACCGGATCGCTGAGGCGGTGGTCGACTACATCATGCCCGGCGTTGATGATGAGGGTGTGCTGGCCTTTATCCTCGCGGCACTCCAGAGTTCGGATGCACCCGGCGGGTTTGCGGAGTTGCTTTCCGCCGCTCAACATGTCGAGTTGGACCCAGATGACGCGCCCGCGTATCTACGCGCGCAGGCGGAATGCGCTATCGCCCAGAACAAGGCAGGACTGGAGGCACAGCTTAGCGCCCTTGAAGCAGAATTCGCCAATGAGGGGGCTATGGCGAAAGCGGTCCTTCATGTGATCAGCATAGCCCGCCAGAGCTTCGCGGAGCGCGAACGAGACCCATTTTTTGAACTGGAGATGATCGCGGCTTTTCGGGATGAAACCCAGAATCCGGTTCAGGTGCTCAGCCAGCTTCTGCCCTGCGCCGTCCTACAACAGAACCCGGGTCCCGCAGATCAGGTACAGCGGGATTTTCTTTTATCGTTTTATCCGGCCACCGATATTGCGGATGAGGACATAGAGAGCCTGATGCGCGTGGTGCAGGCTATCTTTCATTATGTCGGTGTTCACCGCTCTGTCTCCGGTTTCGTGGAAACTCAGCGGGCGACGCACCGGCCATGCCCGTTCTATTGTTGCTGCAATCTCGCACTGCGGCGGGAAGACCCGGCTGTCTGCGGTCAATCACCGTGGCAGGCGGCAGATTGGCAGACTTGGGATGAGAATAAGGGTATGTGCTGGTATGGTGCCGCCGTGCGCATTACCCGCCCGCCGCCCGTGTGAAAACTATCGGCATCAGCCCGTCGGCGTCGGCGGATCTGAACCGTAGTACATCCGTCGGGAGCATGGATATCAGGTTGCCCCGGCAGCTTCACGCCAACCACTCGTTCGAGCGGAAGTGCCAAGCCCTGCAATTCTCCCTAAATTTCGGAAAAGCGTGCCTTAATGTTAGCGGCCACTATACGCGACGCGACCGGTTAAGCAGGGAGGCGAGACGCTGAGGACTTTTACTGGCTGCAAACAGGTATCCGGGAAACTTTTGTAGAATCTGATGAGTGTTTGAAGCATAGAAAAGTCTTTCCATAGTCAGACTGAACGCACCGAGCCGTGGCCGAGGGACGCCAGTTTAGAAGAGAACCGCAAATTAAAAAAGGATTGCGGCGATATGTGTCGAGCAACCGCTTACACAATTCCTGCAGGCGATTGGCTCAGTGCCCGTTTCGTAGATTCGGGCAAGATCTGAAGAAAATGAACCTCAAGCATTTCACCCTCAAACGAGACGGTGATAAGGGCAGGTTTCATCCAGTTCATGATATTTCCAGTACCTTCACCTCTCGTACATAAGCGCCAACCTGGTATTCAACTGACTCGCCAACTTCTGCGTCGAGCAAAGCAGCTCCGAGAGGAGAGTGTATTCCCACCAAACCTTGGTCTGGATCATTCTTTCCGTCGACAAGCTTGAAGGATAGCTTCTTACCGCCGTCGGAAAGACTCTCGACCTTGACTTTGCTACCCGGACCGATCGCAATCCGTTCCGTCTTAACCTGAGGCGCGAAGGTCTCGGCAGCTTTTTCTGCCGCTACACGGTGCGAGAATAGATCATCGCTGTCACCGATAGGTAAGGCTTCTTGCACCATGCGCCGTGTATGCGCTTTCTCTTCAACCGGACCTTCCGACATCGGGCGGTCAACATTTCGGACGATATCATCGATCATTTCCATCGCGCTGGCGGGAGACAACTTTGGAGGAGCTTGTCTCGAGGTTCTTAATAAAAAAACTCCTCTAATGAGTCGTTCTCCTCCTCCCATTTAGAAACAAAATCTTGCACGATCTTATTGCGGTCCCGTTCCCGCTCGAACTCATCGATGATCAGGTCCTTCTGGTCACTGTTCATCGTGCAGACGCCTAATGACTGATCTGGATGACGGGTCATGTGTCTTACAACAGCACTTACAACTGCCCGAGCCTCAATCTCGTTGCGACCAGATTTGTAAGCGCCAGGCACCTCAACTATATGGACACCCATGTAAGGGTCGTCCTCTTGTGGCGATGGGAAGATAGTCAACTCTTCCTTGTACATCATCTTGTTGGAGAACTGGATTAGGGCCGAGTGCCGAGATCTATAATGCCAGCGGAGCTGGCGGATCGGCATGAAGGCGACGTTCGCCATGTCCAGAATGCTTTCGCTATCCTCACGCAGGTCCTCATCGATATCCTCATCGTCCAGCATTTTGCGAAAGAACGATGTCGGAGGGAGCTGCTTGGTATCCCCGACGACCACCGCCTGGCCAGCACGACTAAGCGCCCCGATCGCATTCTCCGGAGTCATTTGGGACGCTACATCGATCACCACGAGATCGAATTCCATGCCCTCATGCAAATACTGTGCTACTGCCAGTGGCGACA
Organism: Loktanella agnita; assembly: GCF_046640325.1. NCBI lineage: Bacteria > Pseudomonadati > Pseudomonadota > Alphaproteobacteria > Rhodobacterales > Roseobacteraceae > Loktanella > Loktanella agnita. Next base: position 231,030 of record NZ_JBJMBF010000005.1, read on the forward strand.
TCATCCAACAAGGTTTCAGCTCCAACAACGCTTGGCCAGCCCGCTGAGTAAGCTCTCGAATGCCAAGGCGATTCCGTCGCTTATTCATCTCATTAATTATCAGGCTCATTTCGGTATAAGTCGACTTGCGACCGATACCGTTTCCCTGCGGCGGACGAGCATCGCGCAACAAACCCTGACGAATGACCTTGCGCGACATCCGGATAAGTTCGCGGTCACGCTCGATGATTTCTTCACGAATCCGGTCAAAATCCTGCCCGTCGTAGTCCTGCAATGCAGAGCCGTGAATGGTGAATGCTTTGTCGACCATATTTTTGGCGATGATCGCTCGCATCACCTTGGCAAGCCGAGTGGGATCAAAATCCTCTAAATCACTGTAGGCCCAATCGACCAATTCAGTGTACCCTTGACGACGCAAGGTATCTTCGGAACGCTTGAGTTGTGCACGATCCAACAAAGCGTCTGGATCCAGCGACGCCGCTTCCAAATCAGATTTGTGATCAAACAAAAATTGCAGGGACCTATAATCTACCGGCAGATGGACACTATCGCAGAATTCTCCAGCCCGTGCGGCCAAATCGTTGCGACGCTCATCTATTTCCATGACTGTTCGCAACAGGGAATCCGCATCGGCTGAGCGCAGGATAGATACTGCCAGATCAGTATTTTCGAAATCGAGTATCGCCCTCGCCAAACGAACCTCTCTTTCCACAGCCACGATCGCGGTAGCTTTCCCCAGATAGCGATCTCCAAGAATGCCCCCAATCTCAGAAGTCGCGAGTGAACTCTCCAATGATTGGATGCGGGCCCTGTTTCCGATAAATTCTTCGATTTCGTGCAGATCAATATCCGAACGGCCTTGGAATAGGGAAAGGTAATTTCGCGATGCAGTAAGCGCGTCATTTCCGGCAGTAATATCGTCGTTCAGGATTTCGGTATCTCCGCGGAGTTCAGATAGGGTTGGGGCAGTTGAAATCCCATAACCAATGGCTTGATGGACAGTCATACCAGTATGCCCCAAGGGCTTACCCAGCGCATCGAGGTAGCCTTGCAAGATAGCCCGCCGGCGTTCCAGAGCGTTCTTGCGTGACTCAAAGTCACGTCCTGCGGAATCGCCGCCACGCCCCAGCGCTATACGCTCCTCAAGGCTTTCATAAATCTTCTCGCGCGTCCCGCGTCCCGCCTGTAGGGGCAGTATGAAAGGACCAATATCGGCGGCCTCGAGGCGGGCTTTGACCACATCGAGAGCGGTTAGCTTCTCGGCGACGAAAAGGACCTTTTTTCCATCAGCCAGTGCGGCCGCGATTAAGTTGACGATAGATTGGCTTTTCCCAGATCCAGGCGGTCCTTCGAGAGCCATGTTATCGCCTCGCGCCGCGTCGACCAAAGCCGAGTATTGCGAGGCATCAGCGTCCATGACCAAGTGTGGAACCATGCGGGCTACTTCAGGGTCATCAGTTTCATATGTCTCCGCATATGACCCGTCTCCCACGCCCGAACTTGCCAACATTGTGGCGACGACCTCGTTGTCAGCAAGTGCGCGGCGCGACGGGTCAAGATCGTGATACATGGCAATTTTTGAAGATGGGAATATCCCAAACATAACTTCTCGCCGTATCTTCCAGTCCCAACCCTTTGGTGCAGCCTCCTCCGCTAAGAGAAAATAGTCCTCAATACTGCCGCCTTCATATTCAGGTAACGCAAGGCCATGCTCAGATTGCAGCTTCTGCATAAGCGTGGTGTTCATCGACATTTTTTCGATGCCACTAACATGGAACTCAGCGCTTCTGGGTGACTGCTTTCGGTCAACCCGGATCTCAATAAGTAGAAGGGGGCTGAGGAATTTAGAACGTTCTGCTGGATCTTTCCATTCCAAAATACCGAAGGCTGCATGGAATACGTTTACGCCGGTTTCTCTCTCAAAAGAGCGCCCTTTATCGATGATGCTTTTTGCTACACGTGTAAGCCGATCGGGCAGCATTAACGTCTGAATATCGGTGTCCTGGTGGCGCCCATCCTCATTTTCATCTTCAGGCATCGGTAAGATGTAACTTGGTGAGATTCCATGGTTGTCCGCATGCCGGACCAGATTTAGATCCTCTTTTGTCTGCCGCACAGGTAGATTCAGCGCCTCGCGAACTCGATCTTTGAGTGCGCGTTCAATCTTCAGAAGTTTGCCCTCTGCCTTCTCAGACTCGGGGTCGACCTTTGCTATTTCGGCAAGATATAGCTCATCCTCTTGCCGTGCTGCGTATAGCGCCTCGAGAAAGGTATCATCTTGCTCGTCGGGAAGTTCCTCTTCCAGGGCGGGCAGTGGAACGATGCGCATCGACTTGCCTGTCGTTAGGTTGTGGCGCAAACCTCGTTCGCAGCATCTGGGACATCTCACGCGCGGAAATGGCTGGACTCTACGATGTCGATGCGAACGTATTGGACAGGAGCGATGATCCGGCGCGTGATCTATCGCGCTTGGCCGGCATCAGCCGCTTGATGACCGACAGCCGTGCCTATCTGAAAACCTGCATTTCATGGCGAAGAGAGATCACCGAAAAGCAGGATCAAGATGCGCAGCTGGTTGACAGCCCGGCTTCGCAAGATGGTTCTTTATGAAGCGGGGTCGCGTTAGGTGCAAACTTTCGAGATAAAACCTGAGCCTAAGTCTTTCGGCTTCCTGATAGGGACGCCCACCCACCTGTCTGCGCTCAACTACTCGTTTGAAGTTGCGGACGACGACTTTCCCCGGGTTTCTCTGGACCAGAACCGGCCCTTCCAGCCCGAAAAGCTTTCCAGTCCGTCGAATGCGCGATTCCTCGAAATCAGCGGGCAGGCCAACTCGATCGCCGTGGCAGCGACCATCCGGTCGAATGGATCAAGGTGACTCCAGTCCATTCCGCCTGACTGCACCGCCATCTCGGCAGTGATGGGGGTTACAACTCCCCCTGTGCCCGCAACAAGGCAGGGAGTCGGGCCATGATGACGCCGATCTCAGGCCATTTCCCGGATTGATGCTATTGCATGATCTCGTTGAAGCTGCGGGGTGAAACGTAGAAGGTCTGCGCAACCGTTATTGCCGCCCTGGCCACCGGATCGATGTCCGGCATATCGAGGAGAGTGCAAACCAACGTGTGTGTATCCAACTGGACTGTCGTCATTCCCAAAGAGCAATCTCTTCGTCGGACATGGGCTTGAGGAAGTCCGGAACGCATGTCACCTCACCTGCGGCAACGCCGAATCTGAATTTCGGCGTTGGCGGGGCCGTCGGCACAAGGCGCACAACCGGGTGCCTGCCCCGCACCAGCACTACCTCCTCGCCGCGCTCCGCGGCGGCGACAAGTTCGGACAGCTTCGCCTTTGCTTCTGCGGTATCCATCTGCATGTGATGTGTCGCTCCTACTTTGTTGGAAGAACACCTGGTCCAGGTTGGTCGTGAAAGTTCAAAATGGCAAGCATGGTCCTGCAACCGGAGTTCCGGTAACAACTCGCCTTCACGCCGCCGCTCGACAGCAGCAACGGCTGTACCCGGGCGCAGGGTCTTGGCCAGGTTCCATCCTTTAACGGCATCAGGGCATTTGTCGATCCACTCCGAAGTAGCCGATCTCTGATCAGGTAACCGTGCGGTAGGTGGGGTTGAGACACCAGATACCTTCGACTTGAGATTTCGATAGCATTTCGCCTGCAAGTACAGGGAGAAGACGATGCGCTTTGGTGCGGCCAATAGTTCCGGCCGTTAGCCAGATCTCGTTTGTGGGTTCGGCTACCTGCCGATCACATCGCTGCGTGAGCGCGCCAAAGTCTGAGGCAGCGGATGTTATAGCGCCCCGCCTTTAACTTGCGACATATCCTGCGGCCTTGAAGTAGTTCCAGCATTCTTGAGGCGAGTAGAGATCGCACACTTGAGCGATGGCCTCGAACATATCGGTGAACGTCCTCGCGCCGATGCGCCTGAGATGGGCCTTGAGCTTTGAGAAGGCCATTTCGATGGGGTTCAGGTCCGGGCTGTAGGGCGGCAGAAAGAGGAACCAGCAGCCAGCATTCTGCATCGCCTTGGCCGCGACCGCGTTCTTCTGCGTGGCCAGGTTGTCCAGAATGACCACGGTGCCGGGTTCCAGTTCCGGGATCAGCACCTTTTCGACGTAGGCCGCGAAGGCCGGGCCAGCCATCGCGCCCTATAGCGTTTGACGAAATACCTGAGACATGACGTATCTGCTAACGCGTTGAAATCTATGATTTCAGGCAGCGTTAGCTGATGCAGGTTTTTCGCATAACGCTTTAAGTGCGTCCGGCAAAGGTGCTGACATGATACATCCTCCCAAACAGGATGAATCACAATTTAGCTCTCATGGGAATCCCAATGATTCAGGTTTTCGGCGGGAGGCTTTAGTCCGAAGGGCGAGGTGCATCCTCATAATCGGCAAAGCGAAAAATTATGCTCTCACCAAGGGAAAAAAATTCAGCTCAGCTATCACCTATCCCCTTGGATTTCAGTAGGGGAAGCGCAAAATTATCCGCACCCCTACAACGTGGCCGCATCGGGAAATACCTAAAATGGGTCTATGACAGGCTGCGGCTGGTCATAGGGCCTTGATCGCGGGTGCAGGCTTTTCAGCCTGCGCCCGCGCGAGCGCTTCATGTTTCGGGGCCGCCGCGCCAAAATAATTGCCCTGCGCGGTCTGTGCGCCCATCGCGCGGACGATGTCGGCCTGCTGCCGGGTTTCGATGCCCTCGACGATTACGGCCAGTTCCAGATTTTCCGCGATATCCAGAATGGAATCGAGCAAAAAACGTGATCTATCAGAAGTTTCCACATCCTCCACCAGCGAGCGATCAATCTTGATTTCATCTGCGATGGTCGTGCGTAGATAGGCCAGTGACGAAAACCCAGCGCCAAAGTCATCAATCGAAATCTTCACCCCCAGATGATGCAGCGCGGCGATGATCTGTTTGGCAGCGCGCCAGTCTTGCATTTCTGCCGATTCTGTCATTTCGATTGTCAGAAGGCCGGGTGGCAGACCGGACATGGCCAGCGCATCGGCCACCGTATCGACAAAGCGTTGCGACGTGAAATGTAAGGTCGAGAAATTCACGCTGACTGCAAAACGCGTGCCGTGCTGAAGGTTGTGGGCGGCCAGATCACGCGTTGCCGCCCGCAGAACGCAGTAGTCAATATCGGTGATCAGCGCGCTTTCCTCGGCAATTGCGATGAAATCCAGCGGAGAGATAAACCTACCATTTCGATACCAGCGCACCAGCGCCTCGAACCCGTGGGTTCGACCCGTGTGCAGATCGACCTTAGGTTGCAAGAAATAGTCGATACTGCCATCCGCAATCGCGCGAGGGAGCTGGTCAATCATGGCCCGCCGCTCAAGGTACTTTTGCTCTAAAACCTTGTCGTAGAACGTAAACCGGTTCTTGCCCTGCGATTTTGAGGCATAAAGCGCGAAGTCAGCAAACCGTGACAGGCTGTCGACATTCGTACCAAATTCCGGATGCATTTGCCGGCTGAGCGCCACGCCAATGCTCGCGCCTGTACTCAAAACCTCGCCCTCATAAAGGATAGGTTCACTGATTTCTGCAATCAGCCTACTGCAAATATCACTAATTTCTTCGCAGTCATGGGTTTGCACGATGATCGCAAATTCATCCCCGCCCAGCCGGGCGACAAATGCCCTGTCGCGTTGGGTATGTCGCTTCATTTTTGCTGACACGTGGCGCAAAATAGCGTCCCCGGCCGCATGCCCGTAGGTGTCGTTGATCAGCTTGAAACCATCGAGGTCAACCAGCAGCAGGGATACGATGTTTCGACCATTCAGCAAGGTATCCAAGTAGTCCTGAAATGAGGTTCGATTGGGCAGACCGGTCAACGTATCAAAGAATGCAAGGTGCCTGATCCGTTGCTGGGCAAGATGGCTCGCGCCACGGGCCCGCACCTCGCGGTACAACAGAAAGACCGCCACAACGGCAAGGGCTAACAGACAAATCAGCGTGCCCCAGACCACGCGCTGCTGTCGGGCAATTGCATCCGACTGCCGGACAGAAATCCGATATTGTAGTTCTTGCATATCATCCAGATAGCTGATCAATGCACGGCGGGCCGCCTGTGACCGCTGAGTCAGGGCGATTGATGTGTTACTCAAGTCGGCAAAGTCGGTGGCGAGCAAATGATCGGCGAGCGCCTGCACTTGCTCCAATTGCCCAATTGAAATCATCATCTTATCTGCGCTAGCCCCGTCCTCCAAGGCGCGACCCAGATTGTCGATCCGCACGAACAGAAAATCGGCAGCGGCTTGAAAATCCGCTGCGGCCTCTGGCGAAACCTCTCCTTGCCACGCGGCTTCCTGCAAAATCGCCACCAAACGCTGCGCATCGTTCATAGCAACAAAGCCATTGCGCAGTTGCTGGTCATAGATGGTGCGGTGGGTGTCCTGCAACTGTTGCATTGTGACCTGAATGTATCTGCCCGCCACCAGACAGACCGCAAGAATACCAAGGATGCAGACACCCAAAATCACACGGCGAAACACCGATCGGTCGGCCCGATGCATGGCGTTTTCTCGTGCAATCTTGGTGTCCGACACCGGGTTTACTCGGGCTGAATTCGTGCGGCCATCCAAACCAAATATGATTCATTGGCTACCGGGGACGATGTATATTCATCCATCGGGATCACAAATTGAATCGGCCCGCGGGCGCGTCGGGTGTGGGGCTCACCATCCACACGTGTCGCGACTAACACTGTCACATTTTCCCACAATTCACGGGGGATCGTCGTCGAATAGTCATTTTCGGCGAGCGTACGGATTTGATCCAAACTGTCCAGACCGGCAGATGCCAGTAAATCGCGCAGCAATATCCCATCAAAATCAGCGGGTTCATCGCGCCATGGTGTGGTCGTGCGCAGTCGATAGGTTGGAAAATTTTCCAGTGTCTCGGGCGTATAGCTGGTCTCGTGCCCGTCGGGGTGGACAAGAACCAATTCGGCCTCTGCGTGGGTGATCGGCTCAAGGGTAACAGGGTGCAGTTCTGCCGCTATGGCCGCCGAGGCCGAGATGACAACCGCGCAGGCAGAAAGTATAAGTCTGAACAGCATAGCACGCTCCGGTATGTGGCGAAAATCCGGGACGTTATAGGGGCTGAGAGTTAACCGCACGTATGTGAGCGTCACTGCGATGCGCGATATTTAGGAAAAATTGCCAGCAAGTTTGTTGAACAACATCATTGTTTAAACCAGCTAGCTGCCACAGAAGGTAAAATCCTTACAAAGGATTTTCCCCAGATTTTTTGTAAAAGTCTGACTGGCGCTTGCCGTCGCCTGCGCGGCTTACAGCCCACCGATGTGATGCGTGCCACGGGACTTGGCCAGCGCGATCTGCTTTTGCCGCTCGCGGAAACGGTCCTTGTCGTCCTCAGTCGTCTCATCGACACACTGGTGACAGGCTACACCTTCTTCATATGCGGGGTGGTTACGATCCGCAGGAACAAGGGGGCGGCGACAGGCATGGCACAGGATATGCGGCCCCTCTTCCAGCCCGTGACCAACGCTGACCCGCGCATCAAAGACGAAACATTCCCCGTCCCATTTGCTATCTTGTTGGGGCACCTCTTCAAGGTACTTCAGAATGCCGCCTTTCAGATGATAGACGTCCTCAACCCCTTGACCCATCAGGTAATTCGTCGATTTCTCGCAGCGTATGCCGCCGGTGCAAAACATCGCGATCCGCTTGTTATGGAACCGGTGCTTGTTTGCTTCCCACCAGGCCGGAAATTCACCAAAACTTTTGGTCCCCGGGTCAATTGCCCCGTCGAAACTACCGATGGCGACCTCATAATCATTGCGGGTATCAATCACCGCCACATCGGGGGCGCTGATTAGATCGTTCCAAGCGGCGGCCTCGACATAATGCCCAGTACCATTGGCAATCGGGTCTACATCAGGCTGACCCATTGTCACGATCTCGCGCTTCAGGCGGACTTTCATCCGGTGAAACGGCGGGGTGGTGGCAGTGCTTTCTTTCCACTCCAGATCCGCACAGCCGGGCAGGGCGCGAATATGGGCGATGACCGCATCAATCCCCGCACGATCTCCCGCAATCGTGCCGTTGATCCCCTCTGCCGCCAGCAACAGCGTGCCGCTGATCCCGCGCGCCTTGCACAATTCCAGCAACGGCAAGCGCAGCGCAGCCGGATTATCGAACCGGGTAAAATGATAAAGTGCAGCAACAGTATACATGGGCAAGCAAATACGCCGATGGGGTCAATTGGGCAAGTCGCGCGATGCGGCGATTGCCAGCCCATCAGCCACAGCGGTAAAGGCTTCAGCGCTTTCCTGTGCGGCATGCGGAAACAGCCCGCCCATGACGTCCCGGACCACCTGCAACAGGCTGGACCCACCGACAAAGACGATCTTGCCGATCCGGTCGGCCGGGATATCCGCCATAGAAAGGGTTTCGACAGCACATTTGTGGATCGCAGCGGCGTGGCTGGCCAGCACGGCATCCATCGCGGCTTGGGTCAGCGGGGCCTGCAACTGCGGGGCAATCACACCCAGCCGGATCGCGGCCTCTGTCACATCGGGGGCGTTCAGGTCAATCTTGCCTGCCTCGACCGCAAATGCAATGTCATGGCCCAGCTCCATCTCAAGCACGGTTTTCAGCCGGGCAAAACGGGCAGGATCAACGCCCAGCTTGGCGAAATCTGTGGCCATGCGCCGGTTTTCGGGGGTATAGACAAAGGGAATTTTCTGCCATGTCGCCAGATCGTTGAATATCGCATTGGGCGCGGTGTGGCTGCCGGAACCCATCACATTGCGCACCTCTGTCCCGCGGCCCAGCAACGGCATGACCTCGGCAATACTGATGGCGCGGTCAAAATCGGTGCCGCCCACGCGGACACCATGGCTGGCGATGATGCGGGTCGCGTCTCCATCGCGCGCGAAGATCGAAAAATCTGAAGTGCCACCGCCAATATCCACAATCAGACCCAACGCGCCGGGGGCAAGCGGGCCACTGGCCAAGGCGGCGGCTTCGGGTTCATACATGAAATCCACATGATCAAACCCGGCCAGCCCATAGGCAGCGCGCAGGTCAACTTCGGCTTGGGCATTGCGCGCGGCATCGGTCGAATGAAACTGCACAGGGCGGCCTGACAGGGCGCGATCAAAACGCTGCCCGGTTTCCGCCTCCGCGCGCTCACGGATCATACGCAGAAAGCGGGCCACGACCTCAATCAAGGTCAGCCGCTCATGGGCGATGCGGCGCTTTTCTTGCATCAGCGGGGTGCCGAGCACTGATTTCAGCGCGCGCATAAAGCGGCCTTCGCGGCCCTCGATCAGGGCGGCATTGGCATCGGAACCATAGGTGGTGACCTTGCGATCATAATCAAAAAAGACCGAGGTCGGCAGTACAGTGCGCCCCGGCTCAACCGCGATCAGCTGCGGACGACCATCCCGCATCACCCCTGCCGCCGTATTGGAGGTGCCAAAGTCGATACCCAATGTCGCCATGATTACCTCCGTATTCATCAGGGAAAGGCGGGCCTGATAGACAAAACAGGCCCATCGCACAACCCCGCACCGGACTTGATTTGGAAAACCTGCCGGGCCAACGTGCCAAAGAAGGAGACCACCCCATGACCAAGATCATCTGGATGACCGATCCGCATTACCAAAGCGCGGGCGATATCGCCGGGCTTAACCCGCGCGTGCGGCTGGCCACAGCAATCGACCATATGAACACGCATCACGGTGATGCGGCATTGGCGGTTATCTCAGGCGATCTTGTGGGTGATGACATCGGGAATGATTACGCCGGTCTTTCCACTTATCTGGCGCGGTCAAACGTTTCCATTCACGCGCTGGTTGGCAACAATGATGACAGGGCGGGCTTTCGGGCGCATCTGCCGCTGCCAGAGGATGCGATGCCTGACTTCGTCCAATATGTACTTACGGTCGCAGGGGCACGGCTGATCTGCCTTGATACCCATAAACCCGGTTCGCATGCGGGTGAATTCTGCGCAACACGGCAAGATTGGTTAAAACAGATGCTGTTGCAGCAGCCCGATCTGCCAACCTATATCTTCATGCATCATCCCCCTATGGCGCTGGGGTTGCCAAAGCAGGATGAAATCAGGCTGGAAAACGGCGACGCTTTCCTCGATTTGATCAGCGGCTACCCCAATGTCAGGCATCTCTTCATCGGGCATGTGCACCGGCCCACCTGTGGTACAATCCGGGGCATTCCTTTCGTGACCTTGGGTGCGCTGTCTTTTCAGGCACCCGCGCCCCAACCTGATTGGGACTGGCAGAGCTTTAAAGCGGCGGAAGAACCCCCGCATTACGCCGTTCTTTCCATTCAAAATGGCGATATTACCGTGCAATTCACCCAGTATTGCACCTATGCGCATGGGATGGAGGCTGCACCACAGGCCTGACCTCGCACAGGTTTTCTTCCACCTCCAACTGGGCTAAAAAATCCTTATGCAACGCGTGATGATCTGTGGCGGGCCGGGCTCCGGCAAGAGCACGCTCGCCCGGATTTTGGGCGAACGGACAGGGCTGCCTGTCTATCACATGGACCATATCCATTACGCCGCAGGCTGGGTGCCTCGTCCAACAGAGGATAAAGACAGGATGAGCTGCGACATCCATCGGCGCGAATCCTGGATTTTCGAAGGCGGCCATTCACGGACATATGCGGACCGGGTGGCCCACGCAGATACGTTCATTTGGCTGGACCTGCCGGTTGGCCTGCGCTTTGCTCGGGTGATCTGGCGCACCCTGCGAGACTACGGCAAAACCCGACCGGACATGGCACCCGATTGCCCCGAAGGCTTCCACGCGGAAACCTTGCCCTTCTGGCGGTGGATCTGGCGCACACGCCATGCGTCGCGGATCAAACTTGCACGGATTGCCGATCAGCCCGGCCACCTGACCGTCTACCATCTACAAAGCCGCTCGCAGGTACGGCAGTTCATTGCTAACCTGCCCAAAACAAAGGAGCCCGCCAATGACCCATGCCCTGCTTGTGATTGATGTTCAGAACGACTTCTGCCCCGGCGGTGCGCTGGCCGTGGCGGGGGGTGACGACATTGTGCCCGGCATCAATGCGGCGATGAATGACTATGCGGCGGTGATCCTGACGCAAGACTGGCACCCGGCGGGGCACAGCTCTTTCGCCTCCAGTCACGGTGCCGACCCGATGAGCATGGCAGAGATGCCCTACGGGCCGCAGGTGCTCTGGCCGGATCATTGCATCCAGGGTTCGGTTGGGGCGCAGTTCCATCCGAACCTGACTGTGGACCGGGCCGACATGATCATCCGCAAAGGCTATAACCCGGCCATCGACAGCTACTCCGCGTTTTTCGAAAACGACAAAACAACGCCAACCGGGCTGGAAGGCTACCTGCGGACACGGGGGATCGCTACGCTGACGCTGGTCGGACTGGCGACGGATTTCTGCGTCAACTACTCTGCCGTAGATGCGGCACGGCTTGGGTTCGATGTGACCGTGCAGACCGATCTGTGCCGAGCCATTGATTTTAATGGATCACTGGCCGCCGCGACGAAAGAAATGATGGATGCGGGCGTCGTGCTCAAATAGCAGTGCAACGCAGTCCCGGACCCGATCCGGGACCTCAGTTGGCGCCCCCATCAACGTCCCCGCCCCGCGAACCAGACTGACGACGCGCCTGCCAGCATGATGACGATCAACCCGACAAGGCTCAACTGATCGGGCCATTGGCCAAACACCAGCAGACCGATGATCATTGCCGCCAGCAACTGACTATAGATCAGCGGCGCAATCACCCCGGCGGGCGTTGTGCGATTGACCAAAACCAACAGCAGGTTTCCCGCAGCGGACCCCAAAGCAGATACCGTGATCATCCCCAGCACTGGCCACGTCAGTGCCGGCACCGATTGAAACGCAAAGGGCAGCAACAAAACCGCCCCGATCAGCAATTGCGACAACAGCAGAAAACGGGGGCGAAATTCACCTGCCAGCCAGCGGGTCGCCACCAGATAACACCCGTGAAAACAACCCGCCAATATGGCAAAGCCCATGCCCGCCGTCATGCCAAAGCCGGGGCGGACAACCAGCAAGACGCCCAGAAAACTGACAAGTAGCAGCAGGGTGCGGGCGACGCTGATCCGCTCCCCCAACAGCAATGCCGACAGAAAATAAGACACCACCGGGCCTACAAAGAAACCGCCAAACACATTGGCCATCGGCTCTGTCTTCAGGGCGGTCAGGATGCACAGAATCCCGCCCACGATCAGCCCCGCGCGCAGGGCCAGGCGCCAATCCAACATCAACGGCAGCTCCGTCCGTTTCAGCCCTGAAAAGGGCAACAACAGAACAGCCGCCAGTGCAAAGCGGGTCCAGGCCACAAATGTCTGCGGAAATCCTGCACCGGTCAGCACGGTCGCCGCGGCATCGCCACCGACGATAAAAAACATCGCCACCACAACCATGCCGACGACCTGCACGGAATAGCGACCCATCGGCGCAGGGGGGCGGGATGTCAAATCAATCCAGCGCCATCAAAGCGGCAACCCCGATCAGGATTACCCCCAAGGCCAGACCAACCATCGCCAAACCTTTTGCGCGGGACGGCTGCATCGCCCGCATGATGTCATCCTCGTCGAATTCAAACGCCTCACCGTTATCCGTCACACTGACGGTAGGCGACGTTTCGGGCTGGGACACCCGCGCTTCAGCCACAGGGGTGACAGGGCGCGGCTCTCGCTTGGGCGGGGCAGGCATCTGGGATGCGGCAATCGGTTCTGCCGTTCCCAGATAACCCAGAAACGCACGCAGATCGAAACCGCCCCAGTTCAGGCCTTCGACATCCACGTGATGCACATTAGTGGTCAGCTTGCCGATAATATCCGCGCGGGGCTCTTCATCCGCTTCGGGATAACGACCGGACGGGGCACCGCTGTCATAGGTGGCCGCGCCAAAGCCTGAATCGCGGAAATATTTCTGCACAACCGGATCGGCGCGGCGCAAGGCGGCCAGCACTTCCGGATCGCGCCACATGGCGACTGGGGCGGTGCCGGGCACGGCGGCAATATCAAAATCATACTGTAGCGGCATCAGCGGCACCTTTCCGGCAATATGTCCCATGCGCGCGTGATCAATGACATCCGGGCATTCCCCTCTCCCTATACGCAGGTCAGATCACCGCAACTTTGGGGAAAATGCAACCGATGCTTCGCGAACCGGCCAAATCGCGCCGGGGGAGCGGGCCAGCAGGGCTTGCCTCCGCCGCACACGCTTGGTCTAACGGTGCGGCAAAACGGGGGGACCCTATGGTCGATATCGCCACACGCGTCTGGAACCACAAATGGAAGATCGACCCAATTGTGCGGTCGCTCATCGACACGGATTTCTACAAACTGCTTATGTGCCAGTCGGTGTTCCGCAACCACCCCGACACGCAGGTCACCTTTTCGCTGATCAACCGCAGCAAATCGATCCGTCTGGCCGACCTGATCGACGAAGGGGAACTGCGCGAACAGCTTGACCATATCCGGTCGCTCTCGCTCACACGGGGGGAAAGCACATGGCTGCGGGGGAACACCTTCTACGGCAAACGACAAATGTTCACCCCGGCCTTTATGGAATGGTTCGAAAACCTGCGGCTGCCGCCCTATCACCTGGAAAAGCATGACGGGCAGTACGAACTGACCTTCGAAGGTAACTGGCCAGAGGTCATGCTCTGGGAAATCCCGGCGCTGGCGGTGCTGATGGAACTGCGGGGGCGGGCGGCGCTGCGGGACATGGGGCGGTTCGAATTGCAAGTGCTCTACGCGCGGGCGATGACGAAACTCTGGGAAAAAGTCGAAAAGCTGCGGCCCATCGACAACCTGCGGCTGGCCGATTTCGGGACACGGCGGCGGCATTCCTTCCTCTGGCAGGACTGGTGCGTGCAGGCGATGACCGAAGGGCTGGGGGAACGGTTCGCCGGGACCTCCAACTGCCTGATCGCCAAGAACCGGGATATGGAGGCGATCGGGACAAACGCCCACGAACTGCCCATGGTCTACGCCGCGCTGGCTGACAGTGACGCGGCACTGCGACAAGCGCCCTATGACGTGCTGGCCGATTGGCATGAAGAGCATGAAGGGAACCTGCGGATCATCCTGCCCGACACCTATGGAACCAAAGGGTTTCTGGACGGGGCACCGGACTGGCTGGCGGGATGGACCGGGATCAGGATCGACAGCGGCGACCCGGCAACAGGGGCGGAAAACGCGATCAACTGGTGGAAATCACGGGGGGAGGATCCGCGGGAAAAACTGGTCATCTTCTCTGACGGGCTGGACGTGGACAAGATCATCGAGCTGCAAAAGCAATTCGCCGGACGGGTGCGGGTCAGCTTCGGCTGGGGGACCATGCTGACGAACGATTTCAAAGGGCTGACGCAGAACGAAGCACTGGTGCCATTCTCACTGGTCTGCAAAGCGGTCAGCGCCGAGGGGCGACCCACGGTCAAGCTGAGCGACAACCCCAACAAGGCGATGGGACCGGAGGACGAGATCGCGAGGTATAAGCGGGTGTTCGGGGTCGGCGAGCAGGTTGGGATGGAGGTTGTGGTTTAGGTTGTTTTTAATTATTGAAAATCAATCTAAAGGATAAGTAATGATTACTGTTCAGCTCCCGAGACAATTTGAGGCCGATAGACTTTTTCTCTTCATTAAAGAGAATTTTGGAACCTTTGAGTCTGTGCCGGACGCTGTTGAATTCGATTTTTCAAGAATGAATTTTGCGTTTCCTTCGGGCGTCGTCTTTTTAAGCAACTTGACACGTTTCCTGCTGCGTCAGGGTTGTGAGGTAAGTTATTCTGGTATGGATACGAACAAAGAGTGCATCAAATTCTTAGACGACTCGTTGTTCTTTCAACAGCACCTTCGAGAAAAGCTATCGCAGCATAGTGCCCCTCGCGTCACCACTCAGCCGCTCATTGAGTTGCGCCATAAGGATTGTCATGCGTGGATACATAATATCTTTGCGCCTTGGTTGAGCGAGATATCAGGCGTTCCAATGTCTGGGTTGGCTGAGTTTCAGACCTGCATGTCTGAGTTGTTCAACAACATCAATGATCATAGCGCTTTCGACGTTGGTAGTGTCTTTGCTCAATGGTACCCACAAAAGAAGAATCTGCAAATCGTCATTGCAGACTTTGGGCAAGGTATCCCGGAAACCGTCCGAAGAATTGAGCCTCACCTGTCGGACAGCGAAGCGATCATTCGTTCATTTGATGAGGGTTTTTCATCACGGAGCACACCACAGAACCGGGGTCAGGGACTATACTACCTGAGGCAAAATGTGCTTGAACACCTTGGTGGTGCGCTAACCGTTCGTTCACGTGAAGGTGCGGTGACGTTCCGAAAAAGTGGAAATTCTTTAACAGTTGTGCCATATGTTGTTCAAGGGTTCTGCCCGGGAACAATGATTGAGTTCAACATACAGACTGATGTGATTGAATTTGAAGAGGAAAATGGCGGAGACTTCGAATGGTGGTAAGCGTCAAAAATTTGGTCAATGGCTGCGATACGAATGATCAAGGTATCGTGATCTATAAACATGTCTCCTCGTGTCTTAAGGCGGGCACTAAGGTCACTCTCGATTTCTCAGGGATCTCGAACGTTACCTCTTCGTTTGTCAATTCTTCCGTCGTTCAGCTTATAGATGATTTTGGCTATGATCATGTCCGGTCGTTACTGGTGATTAAGGGTGTCAATAATCAAATTGGAAGCCTTCTTCGGGAGCGCATGACGAAGATTGCAGCCTAATATTCGGTGGGTGCGTGCAAAGCACACACCCTACGTGTCCGGATCGACTGCCCCCCGCAACGCCTTCACTTCTCCGCGCACCTTCTTCCCTTTCAACCGCCGTTTGACCGACCCATAGGTCGGTTTCGTCGTTATCCGGCGCTTGGGGGTGACCGTGGCTGTCCGGATCAGATCGGCCAGCCTGTCCCACGCGATCTCGTGGTTGCGGGCCTGGCTGCGGGTGTCTTGCACAAAGATCACCAGCGCCCCGTCCGTGGTCCAGCGCCGCCCTGCCAGCCGCCGCAGCCGCCGTTTCACCGGGTCGGGCAGGTGCGGCGAGCGTTCGGCCTCGAACCGCAGCTCCACCGCCGTGGACACCTTGTTCACATTCTGCCCGCCGGGTCCGGACGCGCGGGTGGAGTTTTCGGTCAGCTCCCAATCGGCGATGGTGATCCGGTCGTTAATTGTCACAGCCTGCACCGTGCGTAGGGGGCCAGCATTTTGCCGACACTTATCCGGGACCTCAACAAACTATTAACACTCACCAAAGCCACCGTGCCGTGCGGACCGATGGAAGTCCGACGCATATCCGACGTAATTCCGCATGCTGAAAATTGTAGCAATTGGCCATCGATAACGAAAAAGGGCCACCCCGGCGATGGGATGGCCCTTTCCTGAATTACGGAGGCGGGTCGGTTAGGTTGCCCACCTTATGGTCTTCTCAGCCAAGGGCTGCCTCAGCTGCGACCCCCATAAGTTGTCCCGACACACTTCTCCAATACCTCATGATGCACTGGATCACCTCCTTTCAATATGTTTCGCCTACAAGAAGGTTCGCACAGATTTGGTATATTTCAAGTAAAATTATACCATTCATAGCGATTATATGGCGGGTTGCAGCCGATGCCTAACAATCAGGCGGAACGGAATCAGCGCAATCAAAGCCACAAAAACCTTCACCCCCCAATCCGCCACCGCCAACGACACCCAAAGAGGGACCGTGGGGCCGGTGTTCAGGAAGGGGACCATGTCTTGCGCCCAGATGATCTGCTCTGCGGCGAAGCTACTGAAACTGTTGAAAAAACCGGCGAAGGCAATGGTGAAGAAAATTGCCGTGTCCACGACAGACCCGACAATCGTGCTTGCCAGTGGCGCTTGCCACCACGCGCCGCCGCGGAACCGGTTGAACACCACGATGTCTAAAAGCTGCGCCACTAGAAATGCTGTTGCGGATGCAATCGCGACCCGGATCGGCACGGCGGGCCCGAACTCCAGCATGATCTGCGAGCCAATGAGGCTACAGATGATTCCGGCGACCAGACCGGCAAACACCACTTTGCGCGCGGCGGCGGGGCCATAGATCCGGTTCATCACGTCGGTGACCAGAAAGGCCAGCGGATAGGTGAACGCGCCCCAGGTCAACAGACCGTCTAGGATCAAAAATTGTACAAGGATATTCGACGCCACAACGATGGCGGCCATGGCGATAACGCCGGGAAGGATACGTGTCATGATGCTGTATTCCGTTTTGACAAGGGTGCGGCACTTGGTCCCCGATCCGCCGGGGACAGCGCGCAGTAACGCCTCGTGCCTAGTCCGTCAATCTGTATTCCACGATTTCCGTGCGCTGGAAGAACTTGAAATTATCGTCCGAGATCATGGTCAGCCGCAGCCCGTCCGCATCCTGCCAGACACTGATCCCTTCCAGATTGTCATGCAGGCGACTACGGGTTTCGAGCAATGTTTCCTCACCCGTGCCATCCATGGCAAAGCGGCGCACGCGGGTCCGGAATCCAAGTCCGGTGAAATCCCGTTCTAATAGATACAGCTGATCGTCCGGTCCGATGTCGGCACCGACGATCAGGAATGGGCCGCGACGCGGAATGGCAAAGGGCTGATCCCAGATGCCCTGCCGTAGTCGATATACCGGGAAAGGTGTGCTCATCCAGCCTGACCGCTCGGGCAAGGTATAAAGGGTCCCATCTGCGTCAATCGCCAATGCTTCCAGTGATGCGTTGGGCTGCATTGTCGCAAAGGCAGGCGCGGTGATCAGATCTGTTCCGGGTTGATCAATGCCGGGAAAGCGGCGCAGCCCGTGATCCCACTCGAAAGAGACATAAATCGTCCCATCGGGCGCGATGGCCAAGCCTTCGCTATCGTTGTCAGGGTGACCAAGTGCGGCACCATCGGGACCGCGCAGCGGAACCATCGCCCCGGACGTCACGCCAGTGATCACCCCATCCTGCCGCTGAAATACGCCGCCGAAAAGATTGCCCCGATCACTGAGCGCGAGAAACCCCGTTCCGTTGGGCGAGAGGGTGATCGCGGAAAACCCGCCAAAACGCGGGTCATCATGTTTCCATGTGTAAGCCCCGATCAGCACGGCATCGGCCAGCGCAGGTGCGCCGCAGAGCAGCGCGATCAGGCAGAGAAGGTGACGCACTTATTGTGAGTTCAGCACATTCAGGCATTGGCCCGGCAGGGTCGCCATCGTGATTTCCGCACGCGGGCGGGGTGGCGGTGCATTCGGGTCCGGGGGTGGCGGGTTCAGGATATTGTTCACCCATTGTTGCGCATCCGCACAGCCATCGCCAGCAGGGGGCGGGGCCTGGTCAGTACAGCCAACAGCGCCTTCGGGGCAGTTCAACCGCACGTGGAAATGATAGTGATGTCCCCACCAAGGCCGGATTTTATTCAGCCATGTCCGGTCACCGGTTTCGGCATTGCACATGGCCACTTTGGCGCCGGGAAAGACAAAGATACGGGCTACGCGCGGATCGGAACCTGCTGCGCGCAGAATTTCCATATGCTGCGGTGTCCAGCTATCATTGGTGTAAGCCCCGGCGTTACGGCGCATCGAGATTGAGGAGATCTGCTCGCGCTCTTGCACGCTCAGGTCCAGTCGATCCGGGGGCAGCATCCAGATATCCGCGTCCAGACCCGTCTGGTGGCTGGCATGGCCGGTCAGCATCGGCCCGCCGCGCGGCTGGCTTAGATCGCCGACATACAGGCCTTCCCAGCCGGGTTGGGTCGCGGCAAAACGGCTGAGATCCTGAATAAATCCAATCGTTTCCGGTTGCGCCCAGTTACGGTTGCGCGACAGGCGCATGGCCTGCCAGGTGGGGCCGGTTTCGGGGAGTTGCTGCGCGCCAGCTTGGCAGCCTTTGGCATAGGCACCAAAGGACTGCGGCTGCTGCGCCGACCCGCGTGCCATCGCACCAAAAAGCGGCTTGGCAAGGCGCAGATCACTAATGCTCTGCGATGAGACCTGCGGCGCGGGTGGCGGGCTAGACTCGTCTGCTTGGCAAGCGGCTAGGCCGAAGGCGAGGGTGATTATTGCAATGAAGCGGACCATTCTGCGCGATCTCCGTCTTTGTTGACCCACCGTAGCAGCAAAAGTCCGCCGATGAAAAGAAGAAGAACAGGCGCATAGCCCAGTTGCACGCTCCCCGTCAGATAAGAAGCAAGCGCGATGAGCGCAGGCGCAAGAAAGGCCGTGGCCTTGCCTGACAATGCAAACAGGCCGAACGCCTCGGCCGGGCGGTCGGGATGGCTATGGCGCACCATCAGCGAACGCGACGCCGCGTAAACCGCCCCGCCAGCCCCGCCGATGATTGCCCCACAGATGAAAAAGATCGTGTCGGGCAGCGTTGATTCTGCTTCCAATGGTATCCCGAAGAGCGCTGTGCGCGACATGCCGACGATCACGACTGAAACGCCGATCATCGCCCAGAGTGCTGTGATGATGACCGGCTTCGGGCCAAAACGGGCATCGGCCAGCCCGCCCGCCCACGTGACGATGGCGGCAAAGATTGCCGCGACAACACCGAATATTCCGATATTCGTGATCGACCAATCCAGCACCAGCGCAGCATAGATACCCCCATAGGCATAAAGCGCATTCACCCCGTCCCGGTAGAGCATGGAGGCCAGCAGAAAGTTCCGCAGGCTTTTCCGCTTTGCGACGCCTTTCAGATGCCGCCCCAGATCACGAGCGACCGCGCCCAACCGGACCTTGCCTTGCTGCGCGGGGGCCGGATCACGGACCCACATAAAGAAGGGGATCATGAAAACCGCGTACCAGAGGGCGATGAACGGCCCTGTGGCGCGTGTGCCTTCCATCTGGTCCGGGTTCAGACCGAAAAGCGGCGCGCGCCCGATCAGGGTCCGGCCGCTGTTACCGTTTTCAGCAAAGAGCAGCAGGATAATCACAAGTGCCGTCACCCCGCCCCAATAGCCAAAGGCCGCACCAGAGCCAGAGATGCGCCCGACCTCTTTTTCATTGCCGAGGCTGGGTAGGATGGCGTTGATGAAATTCAGCGCGGACTCGGCGGCGACGAAGCCGATAAAGAAGACCGCCATGTAGAACCAGACCGCCTCGCTATCAGGCATCATGCCCCAAAGCGATGCGGCGGCGATGACGTAGATAACCGAAAACAGCGCGATCCATGGGATTTTCCGCCCTGAATGGTCCGCATAGGCCCCAAGGAATGGTGCGGTAAAGGCGATAAACAGCCCGGCAAAGACCTGCCCCGTAGACCAGATCGACTGTGCCTGCGCGCGAGCGGTGTCGTCATCTAGGCCGGTTCCCAGCAGATAGGCTGTGGCGACCGAGGCGAAATAAGGTCCGAAGATGAAGGTCAGGCCGAGCGTGTAATAGGGCTGCGAGGCCCAATCGAATGCCATCCATCCCCAGATGCGTTTCTTGTTCGCCGTCATGACCCTGCCCTTGATTATGCTTGGGCGGATCAAACACTGCAATGCGGGCCGGTGGCAAGTGTTAACCTTTACGTGTGGGCAGAGGTCCCGGATCGGTTGTCCGGGACGAGGTTACACCCCATTGCCGTCGTCTGTCGGGGGCCACGGGCGGGTGGCGTCGGCGTCAATCCAGCGCTGCACCCAGTCCGGCAGGGTCGGTGCCTCGCCCGTGTATCCGATGGCATCAAAGACCCGTTGCGGCACAACGATCCCGGATTTGTCGGTGACCGCCGACCGGTAAAGCGCCTGCACCGCGCATTCATCCCCGATCCAGATCGACTGATCGAGATAGAAAAACCGCTGATCCCAGCCCACCGCTTTGCTGACCGTTCGGAATTTTACAAAGGGGCGGATGCGTTTGCGATAGCGGACCGATACGCCTGCCATGGTTAGCCCCCACCCATTTGCCCGCAGGGTGCGCAGCAAGCCCACCCGGTGCGCCAGAGTTGTACGCCCCAGATCAAGGATGGTCAGGATGCGCCCATTGTTCATTTCCATGAACAGGTCGATATCCTGCGGCCAGCACCGGTGATGTGACACATGGGTGCCAAGCGTGGGCAGTTCCCCGGCTTTGCGGTGCAACGCAAATTCCTTGGCAAGACGGATCAACGGGTACATCTGGGCTCTTTCCTGCAATTCCCCGGCGGCCATGATGCAGATTGACGTGCGCGTCAACTTTAACTTTGCGGCAAGGGAAGGCTTGTCCGACAGGGCGCAACCGCTTACCTGATGGAAAACCAGACGCAAAGGGCCCGGTCATCATGGTATCCGTCATTCAAATTCTGCTGCTGCTGCTTGATGTGCTGTGGTTCTTTGTCATCGCTCATTTCATCATGAGCTGGCTGATCCGGTTCGAAGTGCTCAACGTGCGGCAGGAATTCGTGGGTCAGGTTTGGTACACGCTTCAGCGTATTCTAGAGCCGGTATACAGACCGATCCGACGGATTATGCCTGATCTGGGCGGGATCGACATTTCCCCAATCATCGTGCTGCTTGGTATCCAGATCCTGCGCATCCTGATTGTGAATAATGCCGGTGCCTTTGTGTGACGGCTTTCCGCGCATTCGCCCTGTGCGCGGCAGCGAGTGCTTGCGCGTCTGGGTGAATTCCTGAAAACTGCCCCTGTGGAATAACAAGGCGGCTCACGCAGTCGCCGAAACATAGGGACAAATACATGGGTATTCTGAATATCAGCAAAAAGGGCATGGCCATTGCTCTGTCAGCACAGTTGGTGCTGGCAACACAGGCGGTGACACTGGCGCAGGCCGAAATGCTGGGCACTGATGCGGCGATCAGTAAATATACTGCCTTGTCCAATCGCGCGGTGCTGATGGATGAATTGCAGCGCGGTGATGTGCGCGATCAGATTGTCGCCATGGGCGTTGACCCGGTCGAAGCCGAAGCGCGCCTTGCCGCCCTGTCTGACGCCGAAGTGGCAACTATCCTGACCCAAATGGAAAATGACAGTGCCGGTGCCGACATCCTTGGCATTCTGTTCACGGTCTTTGTGGTTCTACTGGTCACCGATCTGTTGTGCTTTACCCGGTTCTTCAACTTCACCCGGTGCGTACGCTAAGCTTTCTGCGTCGGGCGGCGGCGCTGGCATCGCTTTGCTGGCTCGCCGCCTGTGCCGCGCCTTTTGATCCAGATGCAAGTATCACCGCCGATGTGCCCACGCGGGCGGCGGTGCAGGGCGTGCCTCTGATCGAACAAGCGTCTTTTTATTGCGGGCCTGCTTCTTTGGCGATGGTGATGCAATGGGCCGGGCGGGATGTCACGCAGGATGAGATCGCGGCGCTGTCCTTTACCGCAGGGGCGGGCGGTACCTATACGGCGGATATGATCGGCAGTGCCCGGCGCATGGGCCAGATCGCGGTGGAACTGCGCACGCTTGACCAGCTTTTGGGCGAAGTCGCCGCAGGTCATCCTGTCATTGTCTTTCAAAACCTTGGGGTTGGTATCGCGCCGGTCTGGCACTACGGTGTTGTCACCGGCTATGATCTGCAAACTGATACGGTCTCCCTGAACTCCGGTCAGCAGGCGCAGATGGTGCTGCCTTTTGGCATTTTCGACCGGTCTTGGGAGCGGGGTGATCGCTGGGCGCTGGTGATATTACCGCCGGATCAACTGCCCGCGACTGTGCCTGAGGCGGATGTGCTATCTGCCGCCGCTGGGTTGGAACGGGTAGGGCAGTTGGACGCGGCAGAAACTGCCTATAAAACCGGGGCGGCGCGCTGGCCTGAAAATTGGCTTTGGCAATTCGGGCTGGGCAATACGCGCTATGCGATGGGCGATTTGCGCGGGGCGCGCCGCGCATTGCGCCGCGCCCGTAATTTGGCCCCCGATATTCCGGAAATCCGGGCCAACCTCGCCCATGTAGAACGCGAGATCGCAGGCTGATTAAGAAACCATCTGCAACAGCACACCCGAGATGACCGCCCCTGTCAGCCCCAGCCCGATATAGGCCGCAAAGACCTGTTTATTGACGAGCGACCACACCGCGGCCATCGCAGGGACAGAGCTGACAGCGCCCGCAATGATAAAGGCCATGGCCGCACCCGTCGTCATGCCCTGCGCCATCAACCCGGCCAGAAGCGGCGGCGCGACATAAGAGTTCAGATAGGCAGGCATGCCAACAAAGGCAGAGATGATGATCGGCACGATGCCTTCGCCGCCGACAAGCCGGGCAATCGCCTCTGCCGGGATGTAGGTGACCAGCAACGCCTCGAGGACATAAGCCAGCGCCAGCCATTTGATCAGGAACAGCGCGTTTTGCGTCAGCTCTTTGCAGAAAACGCTACCGCGGGTGCTTTCGGACCAAAACCGCCAGACAGGTTTGCCATCAAACGGGTTTGGTCCGCAGCCACAGCGCGGGGCGATCTGCGCGCGCAGCGGGCTGGCAAACCAGCCTTGCGCCGTCATCGCCTTGATCGCGAAGCCGCCCGCTAGGCCAAGGCTGACAGCAACAATCGCCTTGGCCACTGCAAAGGGCCAGCCAAGTGCGGCGGCGGTGATCATCAATGTGGGCGGGTCAATCAAAGGCGAGGCGAGCCAGAACGCCATGACCGGCGCCAGTGGTGTGCCAAGCGCCAACAGCCCGGCGATAAAGGGGATCACCTCGCAGGAACAGAACGGGGCCAACCCGCCAAACAGCGCAGCCATGACGATCATCCGGCTTTCGCGCCCTTTGAAAGCGCGTGCGACTGAGGCTTCTGCCCCCGCTGCTTTCAACCATGCGATCAGCAGCACGGCAAAAGCGATATAGGGGAGCGTGCCCAGAAAAGCCGCGAGCGCAAAGCGTGTGACCGCGTTGAAATTTGCCGGGTCTACAAGTGCGACGATAATCGGCGCTGCAATTGTGATGGTCCAAGGGCTGGCAAGCTGCCGGGCGAATTGGTCTGCCGGACTGGGAATGGGTTTGCTGATATCTGTCATTGTCTGTTGTCCATATCCACGCAGCATTCCTCAAGAATGAAGGCTGCTAGCTGTTCTAAATGTTTAAAATTGGCGCGGTTCATCACAGTACGTCCCTGCTTTTCCTGCAGGATCAGACCAGCCGCTGTGAGAAATTTCAGGTGGTGAGCGAGGGTTGAAGGCGGGATGCCGGTGCGGCTTTGGATGTCGCCAACCAAAAGACCGGCGCTGCCCGCACGGACAAGCGCCTGCAAAACATCCAGCCGGGATTCGGATCCCATGGCTGAAAAACCCTGTGCCGCAGTAACCTGATCCATCAAATGCTCCCAATGATTCGATATAACTAGAAATATAGAAATGAATGCTCGCGTCAACCCAGATGGCGGCAAAAAGAAACGATGATCGCACATCGGAAATCTGCGTGCCGCAAAAACAGCGACCTTCGTCGCACATGACCTTTCAGCTATGCTGTGCGCATGATGTAGATTGACTAACGTGGCGGAGAACGCAGATGTCAGATCAGATTACATTCACCCTCGACGGTCAGACCGTGCATGCCCAACCGGGTGAAACAATCTGGGATGTCGCAAATGGGCGCGGTCTGGTCATCCCGCATCTGTGTCACAAGCCCAGCCCCGGTTATCGCTCTGACGGGAATTGCCGGGCCTGTATGGTCGCGATCGAAGGCGAGCGGACGCTGGCCGCGTCCTGCATCCGCGAACCCAGTGACGGCATGGTGGTGACCACCGATCAGCCGCGCGAAACCCAAGCGCGCCGCATGGTGATGGAATTACTGGTGGCCGATCAGCCAGAGCAGGCGGTCGCGCATGATAAATCCAGCCATCTTTGGGATATGGCAGCCAAGCAGGATGTCAGCGAAAGCCGCTTTCCCACGATGGATGCCGACCACATTCCGCTGCTTGATGACAGCCATGTGGCGATGTCGGTGAACCTTGATGCCTGCGTTCAATGTGGGCTCTGCGTGCGGGCCTGCCGCGAGGTGCAGGTGAATGACGTAATCGGCATGGCGGGTCGCGGGCATAATGCCTATCCGGTGTTCGACATGGATGATCCGATGGGCGCGTCTTCTTGTGTGGCCTGCGGTGAATGCGTGCAAGCCTGCCCGACCGGCGCGCTTTTGCCTGCGACCGTCACCGATGAAAATCAGCAAGGCGACACGGCGGATTATGATCGTGAGGTGAAATCGGTCTGCCCCTTCTGTGGGGTCGGCTGTCAGGTGTCGCTGAAGGTCAAGGATAACAAGGTCAAATTCGTCGAAGGGATCGACGGCCCCGCGAATGAAGGGCGGCTTTGCGTCAAGGGCCGCTTTGGTTTCGACTATATCCACCACGAACATCGGCTGACCAAGCCGCTGATCCGGCGGGAGGATGCGCCGCCAAAGGGGCTAAACGTCAACCCCGGCAACTGGCAGACCCATTTCCGCGAAGCCACATGGGACGAAGCGTTGGATGTCGCGGCCAAGGGGCTGAAGGATATCGGCGGGCGCGGTGTGGCCGGTTTCGGCTCGGCTAAATGCACGAATGAAGAAGCCTACCTGTTCCAGAAACTGATCCGGCAGGGGTTCGGACACAACAATGTCGAC
The DNA here is from genome assembly GCF_046640325.1 of Loktanella agnita. NCBI lineage: Bacteria > Pseudomonadati > Pseudomonadota > Alphaproteobacteria > Rhodobacterales > Roseobacteraceae > Loktanella > Loktanella agnita. The sequence continues at coordinate 256,577 of NZ_JBJMBF010000005.1, forward strand.
CACTGCACCCGGCTGTGCCATGCCTCTTCCGTGGCCGCGCTGATGGAAAATGTCGGCTCCGGCGCTGTGACCGCGACTTTCAATGAGATCGAAAACGCGGATGTCGCCATCGTCATCGGCGCAAACCCGATCGAAAATCACCCTGTCGCCGCGACCTATTTCAAGCAGTTCACCAAGCGCGGCGGCAAGCTGATCGTCATGGACCCGCGCGGGCAGGCGCTGAAACGGTTTGCCAGCCATATGCTGCAATTCCGCCCCGGCGCGGATGTGTCGATGCTGAACGCGATCATGCATGTGATCGTGGAAGAAAGCCTTTACGATCAGCAATATATCGACGCGTATACCGAGAATTGGGAGGCCGAGAGGAAACACCTCGCCGATTTTACCCCGGAGAAGATGGCCAAGATCTGCGGGATCGAGGCCGAGGTGCTGCGCGATGTTGCCCGGACCTTTGCAGGCGCGAAATCCGCGATGATTTTCTGGGGTATGGGCGTCAGCCAGCATATCCACGGCACCGATAATTCGCGCTGTCTGATCAGCCTCGCGCTGATGACCGGGCAGGTCGGGCGGCCCGGCGCGGGGCTGCACCCGCTGCGAGGTCAAAACAATGTGCAGGGGGCCTCTGACGCGGGGCTGATCCCGATGTTCTTGCCCGATTATCAGCCTGTGGGCGATGACGGGGTGCGCAGTGCGTTCCAAGAGGTCTGGCAGGACGGGCAGATTGATCCACAGCGCGGGCTGACGGTGACGGAAATCCTTGATGCGGTGCATGCGGGCGATATTCAGGGCATGTATATCCTGGGCGAAAACCCGGCCATGTCGGACCCTGATGTGGAACATGCGCGTGACGCGTTGGCCAAGCTGGATCATCTGGTCGTTCAGGATATCTTCATCACCGAAACCGCCAATTTCGCCGATGTGATCCTGCCCGCGAGCGCCTTTGCCGAAAAAACCGGGACGGTCACCAACACCAACCGGCAGGTGCAAATGGGGCGGCCAGCGGTGCCACCACCCGGCGACGCGCGCGAAGATTGGTGGATCACGGTGGAACTGGCAAAGCGGCTGGGCCTGCCCTGGACCTATACGCATCCCTCAGATGTGTTTGGGGAAATGACCAAAGTGATGAAGTCATTTGACAATATTACATGGGATCGGCTCGAAACCCAAAGTGCCGTAACCTACCCTTCGCTGTCACCCGAAGACCCCGGTCAGCCGATTGTCTTTGCCGATGGGTTCCCTCGTCCTGAAGGGCGGGCGCGGTTCACCCCGGCCAATGTGATCGCGCCGGATGAAACGCCGGATGCAGACTATCCGATGATCCTGACAACAGGGCGGCAGCTGGAACATTGGCACACCGGATCCATGACGCGGCGTTCACGCGTGCTGGACGCGGTGGAGCCAGAAGCGAATTGCTCGCTGCATCCATCGACTCTGCGCAAACTGGGGGTGGCGCCGGGCGGTATGCTGCGGCTATCGACGCGGCGCGGAAGCATTGAGATCATGGCCCGTGCTGACCGGGCCGTCTCGCCAGACATGGTATTTCTGCCCTTCGCCTATGTCGAGGCGGCGGCAAATATCCTGACCAATCCGGCGGTCGATCCCTACGGAAAAATCCCAGAGTTCAAGTTCTCGGCCGTGCACGTGGAAGCGTTGGATGTGATGGCGGCCGAATAGGTCGCCATCGTCATAGTGCCAACCATGTCATTACGGCGCTTCTGGATACCCGGCGATACCACCCGCAAAAACAATATCGTCGCTGTTGCCATGGAACGCGCCCCAAAGTGCATCGCCGACTACACCCGAAACCTCGCCGTCAACACCGCGCCACGTCACATCGCCTTCAAAGCCTGTGCCGCTATCGGCGATTTGACCATCCATTGTGAACAAGTCGCTGGTTCCAGTGATTGCATGCGTGTCGAAATCGGCCGTGATCAAGATATCGCCTTTTATAACAACATCAGCAGGCAGATCGGGCTGGGATGCCGCATTGGTGACTTCTGAGACCCAATATTTTGTCTCATAAGTGATGGAACCCGTGGTCGGTCCGGGCTGCACATGGGTCAGGGTATGGTCAGACAGCGTGGCAACACCAAAATACATACGGTCTTCGCCGGTCTCAAAATACCCGACAGCGGCATAAAATGCCCGTTCGCCGCCATCGCCCACATAGTATGTGTGTTCCCGCTCATCTGCCGCATCTGCGTAGTATGATCTGAAAGCTAGAAGGCTGCTACCTTCACCAAACGCTGAAACAGTGGGTCCCTCGTCTACAACAGGATCCGTTCCAGAGCTGGATCCACATGCGGCTAGGTGAAAGGCAAGCAAGGTTGTAACAATTGTACCTGTCTTCATATTGAAAGTCCAATTTATGATTTGTGGTCTGGTGTTGACGAAGCGGTGCGACCGCCGAAGTTTTTTGGAAAGTGATGTCAGCGATGATTATTTCGCGTCAGCGTCTCCACTAATTCCCCCAGTAAACACCGCATTGTTATCGTGGCCATGAAATGCACCGATCATAAAGCTATCGCTCGCAAGCCCGGTGATGTCGCCATCAACCCCACGCCAGGTGACGGTCCCTTCAAAGGTTTCCGCATTCAGGGTTGCATCAATGGTTAACAAATCCGACGTGCCGGTCATCGCCTGGTCGGCAAAATTTGCAGTCATTGTAATTTGGCCTGCGCTGTTAAGATCATTATTTCCCGCAAAAACCGGATTTGACCCAACATTCTGAACCTCCATTATGCGGTAGTTTGCATTGTATGAAACAGTGCCGCTAATGGGCCCGGAAACGCGAGTGGTGGATTGCAACATGGCCAGCGCGCGATAGTCCATTGTATCGTCATTATCGAACCGACCCAGCGCCATGCGATATCCGCCCGGGCCGTTGTCGATACCCAATTCGAGCGATCATGTGCGCGGTTCATCGGCACCGTCGAGGTTCACCAAGAGCTCAGACGTGGTATCCCCTGCGACAAAACCCGACATTGTGGTTGCCGGCACCGTAACGACGTCCGGCGTGTCACTGCCGCCGGAGCAGGCAGACAGGGACAGGGCTGCGAGGCCCATAAGCGTATATTTCTGTTTCACGTGTATTTTCAATTCTTATTTATCCAGCGACATCAGTGGGACAGTCGCCGGTGTAGTTTTGCGATGTGCTGCACGCACAGTGCTTAAGGTTGCTGTTCCTTACCGCTCATGCCGCCTGCAAATACGGTTTCGGGGGTACTTGCATGAAACCCGCCGATAAGCGTGTTGCTTCCATCAGAGTCCCTGCCAACCCCGCCGCGCAGTTCGGCATCCACACCGCGCCAAGTTGCTGTGCCAACAAAGTCATGTCCGTTGAGCATAGCCTCGACGTTGAGAAGCTCTGATGTGCCAGTTACTTCGCCATCATCAAAGTCCGCAGTGATATCGATACGACCATTCGCAACAAAAGGATTATCGTCATCGCTATAAAAGCCAAAATTGTCTGGGCGTTCTGTCATATCGGTCATTTCAAAGACGTGATAATATGTGCGGTAGGTAACGGTACCAGTTGTAGGGGCGGGGCTTATAAAGTCAGTGTCTAAACCGATGTTTGCAGCATATCCGTCAAAGGCGTCATTCGTTACTTTCCCCAGCATAATATTATAACCCATCCCACCAGCTTCCGTACGTTGTACGGAAAGAGGGCGGACGCTTCGGTCAAAGCCGTCGCCGACGGTGTCAAACGACCGAAACTCCGACCGTGTTGGCGCGGGTTCATTTGGTGTGGGTGTAGACGTGCTACTACCGCATCCTGAAAGTGCTATTATGCTGCATATAATTGCTGTTCGGGTTGTGTGCATTGGTGTCGTCCTATTCGGCAAATTCAAAAATAATTGATCAACCTGATCTGTTAGACAGCTAAATCGTTTACTGTAGCGATGTATTGAGATTTGCGACGCCGTGTCCATGTGCTTGATTATAATATAAATTCGCTCGGCGAGATGTTGCCGATCTAGTTAACTGAACGCTTGTTCAAAAAATGATTTGACGGGGCTGGGGGCTTGGTCACAATATGTTCTCCAAGGGGTGTGTCGTTGGGAGGCGACTCATCCCGGCATCGGCGACAAGCCGGTGAGGGAGGAAAAAGTAATGACCGAACCCGCGTCCAGCGGCATCAGAACCGTACCGGACCTTCTGGCCCGTAATGTTGCGCGCCATGGCACCAAAGCGGCTTATCGCGAAAAAGAATTTGGGATTTGGCAAAGCTGGACCTGGGCGCAAGCAGCGGCAGAGATTGACGCGCTGGCGATGGGTCTGCTGACGCTGGGCGCGGCTGTGGGGGATCACATCGCGATTGTGGGCCGCAATCGGCCTGCGCTGTATTGGGCGATGGTTGCCGCACAGCGTGTCGGCTGTGTGCCGGTACCGCTGTATCAGGATGCCGCTGCGGAAGAGATTGCCTATGCCCTTGATCATAGCGGCGCACGGTTTGTGGTCGCTGGCGATCAGGAACAAGTCGACAAGATTGCCGAAATCCGCGACGGGCTGACGGCGCTGGAGCATGTGATCTACCTTGATGGGCGCGGGCTGCGCAAATACGACCATAGCCACATGACATCTTACGCGAATGTGCAGGCGGCGGGCCGCAAATCAGGGCAGATCGCAGAGGTTAACGCACGCACGGGCGCGCGTACGCCTGATGACACAGCAGTGATGCTTTACACATCGGGCACCACGGGGCGGCCCAAGGGCGTGGTCCTGTCGCATCGCAATGTAATTGCGACATCTGAAAACTCTGCTGCGTTCGATCATTTGCAGGCGGGGGATGAGGTACTGGCCTATCTACCCATGGCTTGGGTGGGGGATTTCATTTTTTCCATCGGGCAAGCGATGTGGACCGGGTTCTGCGTGAACTGCCCTGAAAGCGCCGACACGATGATGACCGACCTGCGCGAGATTGGCCCCACCTATTTCTTTGCCCCGCCCCGCGTGTTCGAAACCCAGCTGACCAGCGTGATGATCCGGATGGAAGATGTAGGTCGCATCAAGAAATGGCTGTTTGATCACTATATGGGCGTAGCACGGCGCGTTGGTCCGGCGATTCTGGATGGGAATCCTGTCAGCGGGATTGACCGGCTAAGCTATTGGTTGGGCAATCTGCTGATTTATGGCCCGCTGAAAAATACGCTGGGCCTGAGCCGGGTGCGCGTTGGCTATACGGCGGGGGAGGCGATCGGGCCGGAGATCTTTGATTTCTATCGTGCGCTGGGCATCAACCTGAAACAGCTCTACGGCCAGACAGAGGCCACAGTGTTCATCACCCAGCAGCCCGACGGCGAGGTGCGCAGCGATACCGTTGGCGTACCGTCCCCCGGTGTAGAGCTGAAAATCGGCGATACGGGTGAGGTGTTTTACCGGTCCCCCGGGACCTTTGTCGCCTATTACAAAAACGCCGAAAGCACCGCAGATACCAAGGATGCCGAAGGCTGGGTCGCGACCGGTGATGCGGGCTTTATCGAAGAAGGCACCGGGCATCTGCGTATCATTGATCGGGCCAAGGATGTGGGCAAGATGGCGGGTGGCCGTCTGTTTGCGCCGAAATACGTGGAAAATAAGCTTAAATTCTATCCTAATATTCTTGAGGCCGTTGTGTTCGGGGCGAACCGATCCAATTGCGTTGCTTTCATCAATATTGACCTGACTGCGGTCGGCAACTGGGCGGAGCGGAACAATATCGCCTATTCCAGCTATCAGGAATTGTCGCAGCACCCTGCTGTGCTGAAAATGATTGCGGGGCATGTGGCAGAGGTGAACCAGTCTGTCGCAGCGGATGAGATGCTGGCGGGCTGTCAGATCCATCGCTTCCTTGTGCTGCACAAAGAACTTGACGCCGATGACGGCGAAATCACCCGCACCCGCAAGGTCCGCCGCCGGATGGTGGAAGAGAAATACGCGGACTTGATTGCCGCGCTCTATAGCGGCGCGGCAGAGATCTATACGGAGACCGAAGTGACCTATGAGGATGGCCGCAAGGGGAAGATCAAGGCGACACTGGATTTGCAGGATGCAGAGATTGTCGCAGTAGAACATCAGGTGGCTGCGGAATGACGGTGCGCCGCTCAGCTGCGCTGTCGCCCCGCCCGCCATCCCGACAGAAGGTCTGCGCGTGAAGGATACTGTAGAACCCTATACCACCCCGGATGGTCGTCAGATCGGTGACGTACTGATGGATATGCGCAATATCACCCTGCGCTTTGGCGGAGTGGAGGCGATCAAGGATATCTCTTTCGATATTCGCGAGGGCGAGATCCGGGCGATTATCGGGCCGAACGGGGCGGGCAAGTCGTCCATGCTCAACGTCATTTCGGGCTTTTATCATCCACAAGACGGCAAGGTCTGGTTTCGCGGCGAAAAGCGTCCGCCGATGAAGCCCTATCAGGTCGCGCGGCTGGGTATTGCGCGGACCTTTCAGAATATCGCCCTTTTCGAAGGGATGAGCGTGCTCGACAACGTCATGACGGGTCGCCTGACCCATATGAAAACGAATATGTTCTGGCAGGCGCTCTGGATGGGCCGGGCCGAGGCGGAAGAGGTCGCCAATCGCGAAATAGTTGAACAGATCATTGATTTCTTGGAAATTCAGGCGATCCGCAAAACGCCTGTCGGGCGGCTTCCCTATGGGCTGAAGAAACGGGTGGAGCTGGCGCGGGCGCTGGCTGCTGAACCGAAACTCCTCCTTCTTGATGAACCTATGGCGGGCATGAATGTGGAAGAGAAAGAGGACATGAGCCGCTTTATCCTCGACGTGAATGATGAATTTGGGACCACAATTGCGCTGATCGAACATGATATGGGGGTTGTGATGGATATCAGCGACCGGGTGGTGGTGATGGATTACGGGCGTAAGATCGGGGACGGCACGCCCGATGAGGTGCGCGGTAATCAAGAGGTGATCGATGCTTATTTGGGGGTGGCGCATGAATAGTCGCGGCGCTGTCCCGGACATGATCCGAGACTTCTACATCAACCACCAGCAAGAGACCCCGTATCAGCCCAGGGACTGTGGAGGCGCGCATGTCTACTGATTTCCTTTACGGCATCGAAGTTATTATCAACGGTCTGATGGCCGGGGTGCTTTATGCGCTGGTCGCGCTGGGCTTTGTGCTGATTTTCAAAGCCTCTGGCATTTTCAACTATGCCCAAGGGGTCATGGCGCTTTTCGCGGCGCTAACGCTTGTGGGGATCATGGAAGGGCAAGTGCCGTTCAGCCATTTGATCAACGCGGTCTTTGGGGCCGATATCCATCATTTCGGCTGGCACGTGCCGGCCTTGCTGGCCATCGCCTTGACGGTGATTTTGATGATCGGCTTTGCCTGGGCCGTGCAGCATTTCGTGTTCCGCCATCTTGTTGGGCAGGAACCGATCATTCTGTTCATGGCGACCATCGGGCTGGCCTATTTCCTTGAAGGGATCGGCGATCTGATGTGGGGGTCGGACATCAAGACGCTCGCCTTGGGCCTACCTCAGGGCGGGTCGCGCTGGGTGGAGGATATCACAGCGGGGCTGGGCGGCGATGATTTCTACGGCTTCTTCATCGACAAGCTGGATATGCTGGCGACACTGGTGGCGGCGGTACTGGTCGCAGGGCTGATCGTCTTTGCACAATACACCAAGCAGGGCCGTGCGATGCGGGCTGTGGCTGACGATCATCAGGCGGCACTATCCGTGGGGATTTCCCTGAATTTCATCTGGGTGCTGGTTTGGTCGCTGGCAGGCATGGTGGCTCTTGTGGCGGGTGTCATGTGGGGCGCGAAATCTGGGGTACAGTTTTCGCTGTCGCTGATCGCGCTCAAGGCGCTGCCGGTGTTGATGCTGGGCGGGTTCACCTCCATCCCCGGCGCGATTGTCGGCGGGCTGATCATCGGGGTGGGCGAGAAGCTGTTCGAATACACTATCGGCGCACCCTTCCTAGGCGGCGCGACCGAGAATTGGTTTGCCTATATGCTGGCGCTGATTTTCTTGGTGTTCCGGCCGCAGGGTTTATTTGGGGAGAAGATCATTGAACGGGTCTAGGTTTCTCTACCGGCGTCTGTGTACCGGCGTTGCTGCCCGTAAGGTGGGTTTTAACCCACCCTACTTAAAGGAGGTATTCTGATGCTCTACCGTGAAGCTGGAGACTTCAAAACCTCCTATCATGCCGACAGTCAAACCTTTCCGATCAGGTTTGACCGGATCGGGTTTTGGGTCATCATGGTGATTGCCTTTCTTGTGATCCCTTTCATGATCAATGACTACTGGGCAAATGCGATCTTTGTGCCTTTCCTGATCTACGCCATCGCAGCCATCGGGTTGAATATCCTGACAGGCTATTGCGGGCAGGTGTCGCTGGGTACAGGCGGGTTCATGGCGGTGGGGGCCTATGCTTGTTACAAGCTGATGACGGGTTTCCCGGATGTTTCGATTGTGATCCACATCGTCCTTGCCGGTGGGATCACGGCGGTCGTAGGGGCGGCTTTTGGGCTGCCGTCATTACGGATCAAAGGGTTTTATCTGGCCGTGGCCACGCTTGCGGCGCAGTTTTTTCTCGTCTGGCTCTTCAACAAAGTGGCTTGGTTTTATAACTACTCTGCCTCTGGCCAGATCAACGCGCCGGAACGGTTTGTGGCGGAGGTGGCGGTAACTGGGCCGAATACGGCCCCGGCGGCGCAATATCTGATCTGCCTTGTCTTCCTGACATTTTGCGCGCTGATCGCACGGAACCTGACGCGCGGGACCATCGGGCGCAGTTGGATGGCGATCCGGGACATGGATATCGCGGCCGAGATTATCGGAGTGAACCCGCTGCGCGCCAAGCTGACGGCCTTTGCCGTCTCGTCATTCTTCGTCGGCATCGCCGGGGCGCTGTTTTTCAGCGTCTATCTGGGCGCGGTGGAAGTGGGCGAAGCCTTTGGCATCCAGAAATCATTCCTCGTGTTGTTCATGATCATCATCGGCGGATTGGGGTCGATCTTTGGCAGTTTGGCCGGGGCGGCGTTTCTCGTGCTGTTGCCGGTTGCGTTAAAGGTGGTTGGGGTAAACGTACTGGGCTGGCCCACCGATCTGGTCGCGCATCTGCAACTGGTGATCGTCGGCGGGCTGATCATGTTCTTCCTGATCAAGGAACCGCATGGGCTGGCGCAGATCTGGCGGCTGACGAAAGAAAAACTGCGGCTCTGGCCGTTCCCCTATTAGCGCGCGGCGGAGGTCACGGATCAAGTCCGGGACGACGTTGCGCATGAGGTATTGGTACAATCTATGGGAGGAAAGAACCGATGAAGATCAAGACACTGGCCGCAATGGCTTTTGCAGGTACGATAGCTGCCGGCCCGGCGCTGGCCGAATTGGTCATCCCCGATCTGAGTTACCGGACCGGGCCTTATGCCGCGGGGGGTACGCCATTTTCGGACGGGTATCAGGACTATTTCAACCTGCTCAACGCCCGTGATGGTGGCATCGGGGGGGAGGTCGTACGTATTCTTGAATGCGAGACCGGCTATAACACCGAAAAAGGTGTGGAATGCTATGAAAGCACCAAGGGCGAAGGCGCGCTGATTTATCAACCGCTGTCCACCGGGATCACCTATCAGCTGATCCCCAAGGCCACCGCCGACAATATCCCGATGCATACGCTGGGATATGGCCGGACCTCTGCCGCGAATGGCGAGGTGTTCAACTGGGTCTTTAACTACCCGGCCAACTATTGGGACGCGGCCAGCGTGGCGGTGAACTACCTGCTGGATGAGAATGGCGACGATCTAGATGGTAAGAAGATCGCGCTGGTCTATCATAACTCCGCCTACGGCAAGGAGCCGATCCGCACGCTAGAGGCGCTGTCGGAGATGCATGGGTTCGAACTGACCCAACTGGCAGTGGATCACCCCGGTCAGGAGCAAAAATCGCAATGGCTGCAAATCCGCCGTGAACGGCCCGATTATGTGATCATGTGGGGCTGGGGTGTGATGAACCAGGTCGCCGTGCAAGAGGCTGCGAATATCGGCTTTCCGATGGAAAACTTCATCGGCAACTGGTGGGCCGGGGCCGAACATGACGTCACCCCTGCGGGCATGGCCGCTGATGGCTATAAGTCCCTGAACATGAACCGTGTGCAGGACTACCCGGTGCTGGATGAGATCAAGACGCTCGTCCATGATGCGGGCAATGCGGCGGGTGACGGGTCGAACCTTGGCTCAGTACTTTATGTGCGAGGCATGTATACCGCGATGTTGGCCGCCGATGCGATTGCCAAGGCGCAGGAAATCCACGGGGTGTCAGATGTGACCCCGCCCATGGTTCGCGACGGGCTGGAAGCGCTGGAAATGACCAATGCCCGCATGGCTGAATTGGGTATGGAAGGCATCGGACCGGAATTCTCTGCCAGCTGCCAGAACCACGGCGGTTCGGGGCAGGGTCTTGTGCAGCAATGGAACGCGGCGGACGGGGTTTGGGTCCCACTGACCGATTTCATCGCACCCGACGATTCCGTCATTGATCCGCTGATCGCCGAGGATTCAGCCGCCTTTGCCGCCGAAAACGGCATCACGCCGGGCTGCCTGTAACCTGATCTGATCCGGGCGGCCCCAATGGTCGCCCGGTCCCAACCGGAGACATCCCATGCTGGACAGCGCCAAGACGGAAACCCTGCTTGAGGTCAATAATATCGAGGTGATCTATAATCACGTCATCCTCGTGCTCAAAGGCGTGTCGCTGAACGTGCCCAAGGGCGGGATCACGGCGCTGTTGGGGGGCAATGGCGCGGGCAAGACCACGACGCTCAAGGCGATTTCCAACCTGCTACATTCTGAACGCGGCACAGTAACCAAAGGGTCAATCCAATATCGCGGTGCTCGTGTGCAGGATTTGTCCCCCGAAGCGCTGGTCAAGATGGGCGTCATTCAGGTGATGGAAGGGCGGCATTGCTTCGAACACCTGACGGTGGAGGAAAACCTGATGACCGGCGCCTATACCCGCAACGATGGCGCAGGGGCTGTCAGTGCGGACCTTGATATGGTCTACACCTATTTCCCCCGGCTGAAAGAACGGCGCAAAAGCCAGGCGGGATATACATCGGGCGGAGAACAGCAAATGTGCGCCATCGGGCGGGCGCTGATGTCGCGGCCCGAAACGATCCTGCTGGATGAACCTTCCATGGGGCTCGCCCCGCAACTGGTCGAGGAAATCTTTACCATCGTGAAGAACCTCAACGAACAGGAAGGCGTGTCCTTTTTACTTGCTGAGCAGAACACCAATGTCGCCCTGCGGTTCGCGCATCAGGGCTATATCCTTGAAAGCGGGCGGGTCGTGATGGAAGGCCCGGCAAAGGAGTTGCGCGAGAACCCGGACGTCAAGGAATTCTACCTTGGCATGTCTGACGAAGGGCGTAAAAGCTTCCGCGACGTGCGCAGCTACCGGCGTAGAAAGCGGTGGCTGGCTTGATGAAAACTCTTTCTTGCGGAGTTCAGAATTCTTTTGGAGCATGAGCAGGGTCGGGTTTGAGTCCTTACCAACCGATGCTGCATGGATCATTAATCTCGGCTTTCGCACCGACCTCACTGGGTCAACAACTGTGCGGCAATCGCTTTTGCGCGAGCATAGCTCTCTTTGTCGCCAAGCGACATATGCGTTACTGTTGCCCCCTCGATGAGCATAAATAGGGATTTGGGCACACTTTCTGGCTGTGCCAAATCGAGCGGCAAACAAAGAGAATAAAGGCGATCCAAAAACCGCATTTTGTACTGCCGAGCAATTTCGCCGATTTCATTTTGAGAAGCACTATACTCAGTAAGAGCGCTTACGAAATAACAGCCATTGAAGTCCGGTCTCCTAGACCAGTCCTGCATACCATCAAAGCAGCTTAGAATTTGGTCTTCTGCTCTAGGACCGGCGCGAACAATAAATGTCTCAAGATGCGCGGCCAACCGATCACCGCGTCTTCGCAACGTCTCGCAAATTAGCGCATTCTTACTTTTGAAACCTTTATATAGCGTCATTTTCGCGACGCCTGCATCCGCTAGTACGCGATCTACTGAGACACCCTTGAAACCCTCTTTCGAAAAGATGGCTTCGGCCGTTTGTAGCAAAAATTCACGCTTTGGCGCTGGCATGGGCAAGGTTCCGAAACAAGGTACTTGCACTGAGTAGACTGTATCGTCTACTCAGTGCAAGTAGGTAGACTATACAGTCTACTATCTGGCTTGATCTGGAGATGGCGATGAAACGTTTTTGGAAGCGAACCCTGGTAACCGTTCTTGCGCTAATTGTAGGTTTAGTTGGCGCTTCGGAAATTTGGCCCGAACGCGCAGCCAAATTGTTACTGGCCAGTCTAAATTTGTCAGCAGGCCTGCAAAGAAAATCCGTGGAAACGTCTTTTGGCAAAGTGCATTATTTGGAGGGTGGCGAAGGGCAGACCGTCGTATTTCTTCATGGCATCTATGCTTTGAAAGAACATTGGGTCGACATGTCCCGCCACGTCTCGGATGATTATCGTGTGATATTGCTTGATTTGCCGGGGTTTGGTCAAAATCGACGGCTTGATCCTGCGCAATACGACTATGAGCGTCAGGCCCAAAATGTGCTTGAAGCGCTTAACGAGATTGGCGTCGACCAATTCCACGTTGCCGCCAACTCAATGGGGGCACAAATCGCTGGACAAATTGCGGCGTCGATCCCCGAGCGCGTACAATCAGTTGCCTTTATCGGCAGCCCTGTCGGTATTAGCTCCCCTACGCCAAGTGACATGGAGCAGGCAATCGCGCGCGGGCATTTGCCGTTGGTTGTGACTTCTTATGATGAATACGATGCCCGTATGGCATGGCTGTTTCCCGAAGAACCCTTCATTCCGCGGCCTATAGCACGTTTCTGGGCCTCAAGCGAAGTGTCGAACGCTGAAAGCAACGTGGTAATTTGGAACGCCGTCGCTTCAAGTAACGTCCCCAAGCTTGAGGAATTGGCAACAAGTATTGTTCAACCAACCCTCGTGCTTTGGTGCGAAGAAGACAGAATTTTTCATCCTTCCGGTGCTGAAGTTTTTGCGGATGCCCTACCAAACGCAACACTTGTTATCGCCTCCGACTGTGGGCATCTGCCCATGTTGGATAAGCCTGCAGAGACTGCGCGGATCCTAAGTGATTTTATAAACTGACATCTTAAACCCGACATTGGCGCAACTGCAGCGAAAGAGCGCTTCGCCCCGCACAGCAGCCGCACCCAAACATCCCCCTTGATATCGCATAACACCCATGTTCCCCCTAGCTTTCGCCTGTCCGACCCGGCACCATAACCGGATCAGGGACAGGAGATTGCAATGACGACCTATTACGACGATCTGGAAACTCGCGACCCCGACGAACGTGCAGCGGCCCAACTGGCAGCACTGTCTGCGCAGGTCGCCCTTGTCAGGGATCGCGATGGGAGTTGCCTGCCGGATATTGCAATCAATGCGCTTTCTGACCTTGCGAAGTTTCCGGTCCTACGCAAATCCGATCTCTCTGCCTGGCAAAAGGACACGCCGCCTTTCGGGGGTATCCACACCAGCAATGTCACCCATATCTTTCAGTCCCCCGGGCCGATCTATGAACCTGGCGGGTCGTCGCATGATTGGTGGCGGTTCGGGCGCTTTTTGCAGGCCTGTGGGATCGGGCGTGACGATATTGTGCAGAATTGCTTTGGCTACCACCTGACCCCGGCAGGCACGATGTTCGAAAACGGCGCGCGGGCGGTGGGGGCTGCTGTGCTGCCTGCGGGCACGGGTCAGACCGAATTGCAGGTACAGGCCGCCGCCGATATCGGCACCACCGCTTATGCGGGCACGCCGGATTACCTGAAGGTGATCCTCGAAAAAGCGGATGCGCTGGGGGTGGCGTTAAAAATCACCAAGGCGGCTGTGTCCGGTGGTGCGCTTTTCCCGCAACTGCGCCAGTATTATGCTGATCGGGGGATCAGCTGCTTGCAATGTTATGCCACTGCCGATTTGGGGCATATCGCCTATGAAACCATACCCGGCGAAGGCATGGTTGTGGACGAGGGCGTGATCGTTGAAATCGTGACCCCCGGCACCGGCGATCCGGTCCCGGCGGGTGAGGTGGGAGAAGTTGTCGTCACATCCTTGAATCCTGACTATCCCCTGATCCGCTTTGCCACCGGTGATATGAGCGCGGTGATGGAGGGGCCCAGCCCCTGCGGACGGACCAATATGCGGATTAAAGGCTGGCTGGGTCGCGCCGATCAGACGACCAAGATCAAGGGGATGTTTGTACGCCCCGAACAAGTTGCCGAACTGGTGCGGCGCACCGGGGTAGACCGCGCCCGCGTCATCGCTGACCGGGATGGCGACAGTGATACAATGATTGTCCAAGTGGAGGGCGACGGGCCGGATCAGGCCGCGCTTGCCACTGCAATCAAGGATATTCTGAAACTGAAAGGCGACGTGCAGTGTTATCCACAAGGTACGCTGCCACGCGACGGGCTCGTGATCCAAGATCGGCGCAGCTACGAGACTTGAATAATAAGGACGACGAATATGCGCCTCTTTCCTCTGATTGCTAGCCTTTCCGGGCTGGCCCTGCCTGCTGTTGCTGATGATGCGGCCCTGTTGATCGGGGTCGAACGGTATCAGGAACTTCGGCGGGCCAGCAACGGCACCGATGTTCTGGCCGGGGCCGAGGCGCTGCGCGGTGCAGGCTATGCGGTCAGCACGCTGGCCAATGGCGGCTCTGCCGATATGCGGCGGCTTGTGCAGCGTTTTGCAGCAGAGGCCGCGGATGCCAACCGGCTGGTCGTCGGTCTTTCCGGGCGCTTCGTGACTGATGGCAGTCGCACATGGCTGTTGGCCGCCAATGCAGATGAACCTAGCCTGTTCGACACGCGCGAGATGTTGTCGGTGGACAGCTTGATGCAAATCCTCGCCCGCACGCCCGGGCAGGCCGTATTGGTCTTGGGCTACGATCAGGGCGCTGATGACAACCTCAACACCTATCTACGGCAGGGCGTCGGTGATCTGGAGATTCCACAGGGCGTCACCGTGCTCTATGGCGAGGCAAATGTCAGCGATGATGTCATTAGCGACGCGCTGACAGAACCAGGGGAAAACGTCATCGGCTTTGCCAATGATGCACGCTGGTTGCAGGTTGCCGGCTATCAGCCGCGCGTGCTCGTCATGCAGTCGGAAGAAGCGCAAGGTGATGCAGCGCCTGTTGTTGTCCCACCTATTGACAGCACCTATCCGCTCTGGATGCGCGCGCAAGAGGTGGACACGGCGGATGCTTACCGCGGTTTCCTTTTCGACTACCCCGACAGCCCCTACGCGGACCAAGCACGCGACCGGCTGGACGCTATCGAAAACAATCCACAGCGCCTAGCCGAACAGACCGAAGATGAATTGAACCTGACGTCGACACAGCGCCGGGGCATTCAGCAGGACCTGACCTTGCTAGATTACAACACACGCGGGGTGGACGGAATCTTTGGTCCCGGCTCGCGCACTGCCATTCGCAACTGGCAGCAGGAAAATGGCTATACCCAAACTTCCTTTCTAACCCGTGAACAGATCCTACGGCTTGATGCGCAGGCCAGTCGCCGTGCCACTGAAATCGAAGCGGAGGAAGAACGCGAACGCGCAGAACAGGAACGGCTCGATCGTGCCTTCTGGGACGAAACAGGTGCGCGCGGGGATGAAGCAGGCTATCGGGCCTATCTCGACCGCTACCCCGAGGGTATGTTTTCCGAGGAAGCAAGCCAAAAGCTCAGCGAAATGAGTAATGCCGATGCCGCAGCAGATGAAGAGGCGCTGAATATCAACCCAGTGCTGGCACGTCTGATCGAAAGCAGGTTGTCGCAGCTTGGCTACGGCCCCGGCCGGGTTGACGGCCGGTTCGATGCAAATACGCGTCAGGCGATCAGCCGCTATCAGGCGGATCGGAACCTGCCCGCGACCGGCTACCTGAACCAACCGACATTGGCGCGGTTGCTGACAGACACGTTTGGACGGTGAAAATCGTCCCGCTTTGGGAACGGCCCGATCTGATCGGGCCGACCGCCGCACTCTTTCGCGACATCTGGCCAGACCACTATGGGCCGGGCGGGGCAGGTGACGCGCAGGCCGACCTACAGAATAGATGCCGCGCTCAAGGGCTACCCTATGCTATGCTGTGCGTCGGGAACAATGGGCGGGTATTGGGCAGCGGTAGCCTGAGCGGGCAATCCTTCGGGCAAGAGCCTGGCGAAGGTCTCTGGCTGGTCGGTCTCTGCGTTGTTGCAGGACAGCGCCGAAAGGGCATCGGGGCAGGGCTGGTAAAAGCGCTCGCGCAGCATGCGCGCAGTCAGGACTATAGCGACTTATATACAACCACCCAAAACGCCGCCGGGCTGTTGCGGTCGCTGGGATGGGTGACGCTCCGCGACATTGGTAATGATGACGCGCGGTGGCAGGTCTTGAGAAAAGCGTTGTAAGTCGTATCGGTTCGGGCGGCGCAAGATTGTGTCTGCGGACGATCACCCCTGTCATAGCTATAAGATGCATCCCGGTTCGGCGCGGATGAGCATGACGGTGCGCCAAAAACAGCCGATCATCCGTTTCAGTGTTCGCGGCGCGCGCGCCTTTCCGTTTTCTCTTAGGAGATTTGCCCTGCATCGGTGCCGGCATGAGTCCGCAGGGCTTTTTGCACCCTGAATCTAGGGAATCGACCTCGGCCACGCGTCGCAACAGGTGAATCGAGGGCGATTCCACCTTGTCTTGCCTTGTGCGTCCTTGCGTTTCTTGTGTTGATGTTTGTGTTGAGCGCTAGATTTTGTGTTGAGTGTTTTTGTTTTGCCTAAGAATAATGCGTTGTTGGT